>JAISNS010000134.1 GCA_031276105.1 Dysgonamonadaceae bacterium | reverse complement strand
CATGGAAACAGTATCAGCCCCAAAGCGATACCAGTCGCCATGATGGGCGCGAGTAATCAACTGGGAAGAAGAAATAATATCCAAACCGCCTAAATTATGGCACATGAAATTCTTCCATTTGTTGCTCTCTGTTTTGGCAGGACATACGCACGTCCCGTCTTCCACCCTAATCTCTAAGTAAGCCAGTTTTGGTTCGTTGTTCGAATCTCTATAACTTGCCGTCAGCTTAACAGTCAAAGAATTGCCGTTAGCAGGAACCAAATCCCGTATGTTCGATTTGAATTTAATCTTAAATTCTTTTTCATAATAGCCGTCGACAGCAGTTCCATCAGCAAACGCCAATTTGGGAGGGTAAACAGTTATCGCTTCTACTATATTTGCAGAATCATCACAGGACAAACTCAAATCGAAATACTCTGACTGGTGAACAAATTTGTAAGTCTTCTCATAATTACCTCCAGGAAAACCGGGTTTGCGGGCGGCATAAACCGTTGGGGCTTGACCGGCATTGGGTTTCATCACATCTAAGCAAGTCTCGCCGACAATCCCGTAGCTATGATTAAGCATCTCCGGAGTAACCTTACCATCATTCGTTACATAAACAGTTACTTCGTTACTTGTCGCCTTCGCCGAAGCGGAATAAATGTTGGAAACCTCAACCTGTACTTTGTATGTACCGGCAGACGAGAAAACGATCGACTTGCTTGATTCGGGATAAACAGTCGTAGCGCTGACTGCTCCGTAATCATCAGTGGCAGTAGCCTGATACCAGTAATATGTTTCGCTTCCGGCGCAACGTTCGCTTGCGCTGCTCGCAACGGAAAAAGTTACCGGATCGCCTGTTTTGGCAAGAACAGTTGACGAAGTCAACGTAACGCTCAACAAATCGGCAGGCAGACAATTTTCTGTAATCGGCGTCCAGTTGGTTCCGTTCCAGACATAAAGGCCGGCGGGGATATTATTCTCGCCGATATGGTAAACCACTGCGCCGGTGAGGGCTGTATTTGTATCGTCGTTTGTTCCATCTATTCCGGGAAACAAACCGGGAGCAGAATGGGGAATTTTGCTTAAATTTTCGATCTGCACATTCGAGAGCAGCAGTCCACCGGGCGTTCCCCTGTTCAAATCAAGGAGTGCGCCGGCCGCAGGTGCAGTCAACGCGCCGATAGTAACCTGAGCGCGTAAGTTGGCGCTCAAAACAAGTGCAAATAGTACTAAAACTTTTGTTTTCATTGTAATTGTTTTTTATAATTTATAATTTTTGTATTCCTCTTTCCGCACATTCAAACGCGCAGTCAATAAAGTGTCGTCTCGGTGGGGTTTACAATACGATTGGTCGGCTTGTTGCCTGTTTTCTGAAATATGGTTATACCTCTCTTGCGCAAATTGTATATGTGTTATAATGGACATCTTTTTACGTATGTTGCCATTTTTAATTGACGCTTTTCAAAAATCGGTGCAAATATAATTCATTTATATAAAATACGCAAATGTTTTTGGAAAAAAATCTGTTTATATTCGCCTCCTGTGATTATGATAAGTAAAACAGTGCGGTTTTGCCGCTCCTGTACCTTGCTTCTTGTACCTCCCTGTTGTCTTCAAATTTTATGGGAGAAAAATACGAATTGTTTTGCATAAAAAGAGTACCTTTGCAGACGATATACGTCAAGAGCCTGTCTGTTTTATCTTAATTACACAAAATTTATGGCAAAAGAAATAGTTGAAACTCCGTTAATGAAACAGTATTTCGAGATTAAATCCAAACATCCCGGAGCTATTTTGTTGTTTCGTGTCGGCGATTTTTATGAAACATTTTCCGAAGACGCTATCCTCACATCCGCCATATTGGGCATTACGCTGACCCGCCGGGCAAACGGAACCGCCCAATCAATTGAATTAGCCGGATTTCCACACCACGCACTGGATACTTATCTGCCGAAATTAGTGCGGGCGGGAAAACGGGTCGCCATCTGCGACCAGTTGGAAGACCCCAAACTGACCAAGAAAATAGTCAAACGGGGAATCACCGAATTAGTGACGCCCGGCGTTTCCATCAACGACAATGTACTCAACCACAAGGAAAACAACTTCCTTGCTGCCGTTCATTTCAATAAAAGCATTTGTGGGGTCGCTTTTTTGGACATATCGACCGGCGAGTTTTTAACCGCCGAAGGAACCGTTAATTACGTCGATAAACTTATTAATAATTTTGCGCCCAAGGAAGTACTGCTGGAACGCAGCAAAAAGAAACAGTTCGAAGAAGCATTCGGCGCCAAACTCCTGACTTTCGAAATGGAAGACTGGGTTTTTACCGAAGATTCCGCCGGCGACCGCTTGCTGAAACAGTTTGAAACCAAAAACCTCAAAGGGTTCGGCATCCAGCACCTGACAAACGGAATCGTTGCCGCCGGCGCTGTTTTGCATTATTTGGATTTAACGCAACATACGCAAACCGGACACATCACGGCGCTTTCCCGGATTGAAGAAGACCGCTACGTGCGTTTGGACAAATTTACCGTCCGCAGCCTCGAACTCTTAGACACAATGAATGAAGGCGGAAAATCCCTCCTCAACGTGCTGGATAAAACCATTACGCCGATGGGATCGCGGATGCTGAAACGCTGGATTGTATTCCCCCTTAAAGAAGTCAAACTGATTGAAGACCGGTTAGACGTCGTCGAATATTTCTTCAAACAGCCTTCACTGAAAGATTTATTGGATCAGCAACTCCACCTGATCGGCGATTTGGAACGGATTATATCCAAAGTGGCTGTCGGTCGCGTCAATCCGAGGGAAGTCGTTCAACTGAAAACAGCGTTAAATGCCGTCGCGCCGGTCAAGGAAGCCTGCTCGCTTTCGGAAGAACCGAGCTTGAAAAGAATCGGCGAACAGTTAAACCTCTGCTCAATCATCCGGGACAAGATTCAACGCGAATTAGTGGCCGATCCTCCGGCCCTGTTAAACAAGGGAAACGTGATTGCCAAAGGCGTAAATGAAGAACTGGACGACTTGCGAACCATCGCCTATTCGGGCAAAGATTACTTGCTTCAAATTCAGCAAAGAGAAAGTGAAGCTACCGGAATACCTTCCCTAAAAGTGAGTTACAACAACGTATTCGGCTATTATATCGAAGTCCGCCATACGCATAAGAACAAAGTGCCTGCTTCGTGGATTCGGAAACAGACCTTGGTCAATGCCGAACGCTACATCACGGAGGAACTGAAAGTGTATGAAGAAAAAATCCTTGGCGCCGAAGATCGGATCGCCGACTTGGAAGCCAAACTTTTCAACGATATTGTACTGGAATTGATGGAATATATTGCGCCTGTCCAAACGAATGCCAATTTAATCGCCCGGATTGACTGTCTTTTATCGTTTGCCAAAGTAGCGGAACGAAACCGGTACATCCGCCCGCAAGTCAACGACGGTAAAGTGACGAACATCAAAAGCGGGAGGCATCCGGTTATTGAAACGCAACTTCCTCCGGGTGAATCCTATGTTCCGAATGATGTGTACCTTGACGACTCCAAACAACAAATCGTCATCATTACCGGCCCCAACATGGCCGGGAAATCGGCGCTGTTGCGTCAAACGGCGCTGATCACACTTATGGCGCAGATCGGATCGTTCGTTCCCGCCGATTCGGTACAAATAGGCTTGGTGGATAAAATATTCACACGAGTAGGCGCGAGCGATAATATTTCTTTAGGAGAATCCACCTTCATGGTCGAAATGAACGAAGCCGCCGACATTCTCAATAATTTATCCGACAGGAGCTTGATCCTTTTCGACGAGTTGGGGCGCGGGACTTCTACCTACGACGGAATTTCGATTGCATGGGCGATTGTGGAATTTATCCACGAACATCCTCGCGGACGCGCTAAAACGCTTTTCGCCACCCATTACCACGAATTGAATGAGATGGAAAAAACCTTCAAACGGATAAAAAACTACAATATATCCGTGAAAGAAGTGGATAACAAAGTAATCTTCCTGCGGAAATTAGTGAAAGGAGGAAGCGAACACAGTTTCGGTATTCACGTGGCCAAAATGGCGGGAATGCCTTTAAGCATCGTAAAAAGGAGCAACGAAATCCTTTCGCAACTGGAAACGGATAACCGGAAAAGCGGTATTGCCAAACCAATCAAGCAATTGCATAAAGAACGGGAAGGGTATCAGATGAGCTTTTTCCAATTGGACGACCCGACGCTCTCACAAATCCGGGACGAAATAAATACACTGGATATTAATAATTTAACTCCCGTAGAAGCCTTGAATAAACTGAACGACATTAAGCGAATCATACAGGGAAAAGAATAATGGCGGAATCATCTTTAAAACAAAAAACGGCCAAAGGTCTCTTTTGGGGAGGGATCAGCAGTGGGATGCAACAACTACTGAGCGCGTCGTTCGGAATTTATTTTGCCCGTATTCTGAGTCCCGACGATTACGGTTTGGTTGCAATGCTGGCGATTTTTTTGGGAATAGCCGGAGTTATTGTTTACAACGGGCTTTCGGTTGCGCTGACAAACAAGGCAGACGCCAATCAGGAAGATTATAACGCGGTTTTTTGGGCTACTCTTTTTTTGGGTATAAGCATATACGTTCTTCTTTTCTTCGGCGCTCCCCTGATTGCCGAATTTTATAAAGCGCCGGAATTAACCGCTTTATCGCGCGTTTTGTTTTTAGTCTTCCCGTTTCATGCCTTGGGCGTGGTATCTTATACGGTTATGTTCAAGAAATTAATGACGAAACAACAGGCAATGATTGATATTATTGCCATGTTGATCTCCCTTTCGACCGGCCTTTTCCTTGCGCTAAAAGGGTACGCCTACTGGGCGCTTGTCATACAAAGTTTGATTCAGATAGCCTTAACAACGGTATTGAAATTTATAATTGCGCCGTGGAAACCAACGCTGACCATTAATTTTGCCCCTTTGAAACAAATGTTTTCATTCAGTATTAAACTCTTTTTCACCGGTATTTTTACGCAGATAACGACCAATATATTTTCCGTCCTGCTGGGTAAATTTTATAATGAAACGCAGGTCGGATACTACTCGCAAGGACAAAAATGGACGGTGATGGGCAGTCAATTTATCGGCGGCATGATTATGTATGTAACGCAACCGGTTTTGGTGCAGGTAAATGAAGATCCGGAACGACAAACAAACGTGCTGCGGAAACTGATTCGTTTCGGCGCTTTCCTCTCCTTTCCGTTGATGCTGGGTTTGGCTTTTGTAGGAAAAGAATTTATTTTGATTACGATTGGGGAAAAATGGTTGCCGGCCATTCCCTTTCTCCAATTATTTTGTATCTGGAGCGCGTTCGGATTTCTGTGGACATTATATACGAATCTGATTTTTACCAAAGGCCATTCCAATCTGTACATGTACGGGATGTTGATTACCGGCCTGTTACAGTTAATTGCAATCATTTGCCTGTATCCGTTGGGCATACTTCCGATGATTGCCGGCTATGTATTTGCCTGTTTTACCGGGCTGATAATCTGGCAATATTATGTGCACAAACTAACCGGACTGCGATTAAAAGATGTATTAAAAGATATTTTGCCTTATTTAGGCGTAACGCTATTCTGTTTCGGCATTGCTTGGCTGTTAACAAAAAACATCCGGAACCTGTACTGGCTGTTTGCCGGCAAAATAGTTATTGTCGGATTACTTTACTTATTCATCATGAAAATCAGTAACTCGGTGATATTCAAAGAGTGTATGGAATTTATGCGAAAAAATAAAAAAACCGGTATCAAAGAATGATGCCGGGCACAAGCGCAGAACGAAAAGTGTAATATGAAAAGTTGCATCCTGTTTTTTATTATTTTTACCACAAAATTCAAACAAATAATTTATCATTCACATTGTTTTCTATTAAAAACATTTCCAAACGAAAAAAGGCGATTCTTCTTACGCTTGTCCTTTTGCTGATTGCCTGGATTTTCTGCTTGCCCGGACAGCTCTTCGACGCGCCTTATTCGACGGTAGTAACCGATCGGAACGGCGAATTGCTGGGCGCACGCATCGCCGCCGACGAACAGTGGCGGTTTCCGCCTTGCGATTCCGTTCCCGAAAAATTCGCCGCTTGTATCGTCGCATTCGAAGACCGGTATTTTTATTCCCATCCGGGAATTAATCCCCCGGCTATTGTTCGCGCATTGATTCAAAACTTAAAAGAACAACGGATTGTGAGCGGCGGCAGTACGATTACGATGCAATTGATTCGTTTGTCGAGGAAAAAAGACCGGACAATAGGGGAAAA
>JAISNS010000133.1 GCA_031276105.1 Dysgonamonadaceae bacterium | reverse complement strand
TTCCGCTTCTTTTATTTTTTCTTCAATAAGCGTCAACAAAAGTCGTTTGTTTTCTTTAGATTGACTGCCGGTTTCGTATTCCCGCAGGAGAGAAACCAAATGATGCGCTGAAATCATTTTCATCAATGCACTCATTTTGTGGCAGATATTTGCAATTGTTTTCCAATCTTCTTCATCAAAAGCTTTTTCCAGTATTTCGAGATGCTTTTTATTTTCGGTGATAAACGATTCCATGATTGTTTGTTCGGCTTCGGCGTCGTTACCGGCAAATTGCGCGATCGCGGCAAAACCTTCGTTCCCGGAAGATTGGGGTTCTTCGACCGCAAGCCCCTGCGAAGTTTGCGACTGAATCACTTCAAACAACTGTTCCGATGTAAACGGTTTGGGCAGAAATCCGGAGAAACCGGCTTCTTTGAGTTTGCTTTCCGGAATCATTGAGTTGGCCGACAGTCCGATAACCGGAAGGTTTGGAGATATTCCCCGCATCGTGGAACGGATTTGTTCAACCAGTTTGAAACCATTCATCTCGGCCATTTGAATATCGGAAAAGATAATATCAAAATGTTCTTTTTGAATTAGTTGCAGCGCATCCAAGGCGTTTGGGCAAACGGAAGGAACTACTCCGGCTCTTTTCATTAATTCCGAAAGCAGATTCAATTGGACAATATCATCGTCGATAAAAAGGATTTTGATGTTTTTGTTAATAGACAGCGTATTGTCTTTGTTTTCCGTATTTTCGGATAGCCGGACATTGCCGGTTTCTTCCGGATGGCAGGAGGTCAGCGGAATTTTGGCTGTAAAAACCGAACCTTTTCCGACGGTCGATTCGATTTCGATGACGCCGCCCAACAGTTTGGCTAATTTGTTCGATATATTCAGTCCCAGTCCCAATCCTTCGATTCCGACTCCCGTATATTCGAGGCGGCTAAATTCTTCAAAGATTTTGTTTTTGTCTTTTTCCTTAATTCCGGGGCCGGTATCTTTCACGGAAACAATCAGGCAATCGTTGTTTTTGACTGTTTCGATGGAAGAAGAAAGGATAATCTCGCCGTGTCCGGGCGTGTATTTAATGGCGTTGGCAAGGAGATTGTTCAATATTTGGCGTATCCGGTAGGGGTCGCCGGCGTAATTTTGATCGCGACCGATATCCGTTTTCAGTTCGAACCGGAGTTCCTTTTTTTCTGCTTCGGGGATGAAACTTTCGAAGATGTTGGCGATCAGCAGGTGGGGGGAAAACGGCATGAGGTTGACTTTTTGCCGGTCGTGATCGAAGGAATAAAAATCGAGCAAGTCTTTGATTAAATTCAATATATGGCTCGACGACTGTTGCATGTTTTCGATATAATAGTTGCCTTTTCCGGGAAGTTTATCTTTTTTCATCAATTCCAGATATCCGATAATGGAACTGACGGGCGCTTTAATATCGTGCGTGATGGTCAGCAAGAGTTGTTCGCGTGCGGTTAAAAGGTTTTCCACTGTTTTTTTTGCTTTTTCTATTTCGCGTTGCAGGCGCTGGCTTACCGAGAGCGAATAAATAATCCACGACATGAAAATGACGGCAATGACGAGGGCGGCACAGGCGATTAGCGAAACGACATCCGACGATCGTTTCAACGTCGTTTCTTTATCGGCCATCAATTGCAAATAGTTTTTATAGTCGTACAATTCAATTTCATCGACAATTTTATTAATCCGGGCAATTGTCATTTCGTTCATCTTGTACAATTCGCTTTGGTTCAGAAGCGCTTGCCGCATGATAGACGTATTTTTCCTTTGAATGGTACGGTTTACTTCTTTGATAAAATCTACGATTGTATCTCTTAATGCCGGCAGGATGACGTCTTCCGTGTGCGTTTTCGAACGGTTCGAGACTTGCGTCAATGTATCGGGGCGGTCGGATTTGATGGCGTCGTGTATCCGGCGGAAGAATCCCTTTTTTTCGCCGACAACGATCGTTGTGTCGATAAACGATTCGGTATGGTTTTTTTGCAGGATATTGTTCAGGTCGTCGATATTTTTCTTGGACAACACCGTTGTACGGGTCATTTCTTTTATCGTTTGGGTTTCAAAATCGTTCATCAATGCGACTAATTGCTCCGTATTTTTCTTTTTCAGGAGGAGGAGTATATTCAGGCTATCTACTTGGGCTGTCAGTTCCTGGTCGATGGAAATTTTTTTCAAAGCAGCTATTTGCTCGAAAACCGTATTCATCAGCGAGTCGTATCCCTGTTTTAAGACCGGATCGCTTTCGATGGTCAACAAACCAAGCATACCTTCCGCCTGATATAAACCGGCCAGCGTGTTGGTTATAATAACTAATTCTTTTCGTTGTTCAAAAGGCATGCTTGTTTCCGAATATTTTACTAATTCGTTGTATATAAACATAATGCCAAAGACGGCTAACCCGACCAAAGCCGTATAGCCGATGATTACGATAATTTTGATGTAACTTTGGCGCATTATTTTCATTTTTTATCTCCTTTTGGGGGACGCGCTATTTCCGGAATATTTTCCAATAAAGCAGCGGAAGTAATTTTATTTTTTTTCGTAATAAGCGTCATCCGGAAGATTACGTTTTTCAGTTCGCGAAGATTTCCCGGCCAGCGGTAGGCAATCAGGAATTTCAATGCGTCTTCGTCGAAACCGGTTACATTTTCATTCAGTTCCAGATTGGCTCTCCCCAGAAAATGATGAGCAAACAAGGGAATATCATCCTTACATTCTTTCAGGGATGGAACGGCGATAAGAAACTCATTGATACGGTGATAAAGGTCACTCCTGAACTTGCCTTTTGAAGCGGTAACATCCAAATCTTCATTCGTAGCGGTGATGATTCGCACATCCACTTTTATTTCTTTACTTGCCCCGACCGGTTTTATTTTTTTTTCCTGTAACACGCGAAGCAGTTGCATTTGAATATCCGGCGAGAGGTTTCCTATTTCGTCTAAGAACAAAGTGCCCCCGTTTGCTTCCAGAAAGTAGCCTTTTTTATTGTTGATAGCGCCGGTGAAAGAGCCGCGGAGGTGTCCGAAAAATTCACTGGCAGACAATTCTCTCGACATGGTTCCGCAATCGACCGGAATAAAAGGCCCGGTCGCACGTTTGCTTTTATGGTGTATCATTCGGGCGATGTGTTCTTTTCCGACGCCGCTGTCTCCCCGGATAAAAACGGAAAGATCGGTCGATGCAACCATATCAACATGCTCATATACCTTTTTGTATTCCGGCGAATTGCCCTGAATATAGTCTGAAAAAGATTTTTTCGTTTTGCCGGCAACGTTGGCGGGAGGAAAATTGTTGTCTTCTTTTGACGGTGCGATCGAATGGATTTTGATTAATAATTCATCCGGGTTCAACGGTTTGGCAATGTAATCGTAGGCGCCCGAGCGAATGGATTCTACGGCTGTTTGGATATCGGCATAACCGGTCATCATGATAAATATTATTTCCGGATAGCGTTCTTTTGTCCATTTCAGAAAAGATATACCGTTTTCGTCGGGCAAGCGTAAATCGGAAATGATTAATTCCGGTTTGCACTTTACTATTTCTTTTTTTGCATCGGAAATCTTGATAGCCGTATTTACATTGAATCCTTTTTTGGCGAGCCACGTTTTTAACATCAAACTTAGCGTAATGTCGTCATCAATAATTAAAATATTGTTTATGAACGCTGTATTTCCGAATGTTGTGTATTTGTCGTACATGCCGCAAAAATACAAAGTTTTTTAGAAAAAGAAAAAAAATGGGAACACTATTTTTAATTTCTGTCGTCGTTATCCTCCCTGATTGGGGCTGACGTCGTTTTTGACCGGTTATGACAGGTAAGATTTAATAATAAGATTTTTTGTTACCTTTGCAAATCATAAAATTGCCATTGTTGAAAGATAAACATCATGCCATCAAACAGAAAGTCCACCAAACAAGCATTGAATCC
>JAISNS010000093.1 GCA_031276105.1 Dysgonamonadaceae bacterium | reverse complement strand
TCCACGCTCTTTATATCTTATCTCGGATACACGGAACAGGAGGTAAGATTAAACGAAAACACGAATATCGAAATAGAAATGCAGGAAGCGCAGAAACAGCTTGACGAAATCGTTGTTGTTGGCTATGGCACGCAAAAGAAGGTGAACCTGACCGGAGCCGTATCCGTGATTTCAGGCAAAGAACTGAACGACCGTCCGGTAATTTCCGCCGCCGGAGCGCTTCAAGGCGCCGATCCCGCAGTAAATCTTACGTTTGGCACCGGATCGCCGGTATCTACTTACAGTGTCAATGTGCGGGGAGCTTTGTCGATAAATTCCGGTTCGCCGTTGGTGCTTGCCGACGGTATTGAGGTGAGTTTATCCCAGATAAATCCGAATGACATCGAGTCCATATCCATATTGAAAGACGCCTCGTCGTGCGCCATATACGGCGCTAAAGCATCGGCGGGAGTGATTCTGATCACGACCAAAAAAGGTTCGGACGAAAAAGGATATGCAAAAGTTAAATACAACGGACGCTTCGGAGCTTCTCAAAATACCACTTCGACGGACTTTATCACAACGGGTTACGATCATGTTGTTCTTACCAACCGGTTTTACAACGCTTATAACGGCGTGGACATGTTTCTCTACACCGAAGCCAACGGAGGATTGCAGAAACTTTACGAAAGACGGAACGATAAAACGGAAAATCCCGAAAGACCTTGGACGGAAACCGGTTCCGACGGAAAATACTACTATTACGGGAATTTCGACTGGTATAACTATTTTTATCAGACAACACGCTACCAGCAGGAACACAACCTTTCCATTTCGGGAGGCGACGACAAAATTAATTACTATGCCAGCGGACGTATGCTGGATCAGGACGGCATCTTTAAAATATATAACGACAAATATGACGACTACTCTTTTCGAGGAAAACTGGATGCAAAACTTAAACCGTGGTTACGCTACTCCAGCAACATAGGGTTCGACAAATCCGGTTATACATACGCGGGAAGGTACAATATTGATCATACGATTGCCGCTTTGCAATCCAATATATCTCCGGCATTTCTGCCCCTGAATCCGGACGGTTCGATTGTTCAATATACCAATCAACTTTACGCCAATTCGCCGATAGGAGCCGGTCACGGAGGTTTTCTTACGGCAAATACATCGCGCAACTGGAAACAGGATCGCTATCTTACGTTGATCAATCAGGTAGATATAGATGTTTGGAAAGATTTTACGTTAACCGCTTCTTACGGCTACCGGCAACGGGACAGGCTGTATCGCTACCGCAACAACACGTTCGATTATTCGCGACAGGAAGGCGTTTCGGTGCCATTCTCATCCGGTTCGGTAGAAAATTCCTATCAGGAAATTCATTATGGCTACAAAGGGCAAAATACCAATGTATATGGTACTTATAAAAAGAGTATCGGCAATCACAATATTATCGCTGTGGCCGGCGGTCAGTATGAAGACTACCGTTCGGCGGAACTTGACGCTTATCAACGGGATTTGCTCAGTGAAACGCTTGCTTCGTTTTCCGTGGCGACGGGCGTTCTCACCCTTGCCGACGCTATTTCTGCATATAAAACGCTCGGTTTTTTCGGTCGTCTGAATTACGATTACAAAGGAAAATATTTATTTGAAGCAAGTATGCGCGGCGATGGTTCATCACGCTTTGATCCCGGCCATCGTTGGGCGGCATTTCCTTCGGCATCCGCCGGATGGCGTATCAGCGAAGAACCGTTTTTCGAGCCGCTGAAGCAGGTATGGAATAACTTCAAACTCCGCCTGTCAATGGGCAGTTTAGGCAATCAACAGGTAAGCAACTATGCCTATATTGATCAGATAACGACCGATAACGAAATGAGCTATACTTTTGATGGAAAAAGCAAGGCATATAATGCTTCTGTCTCCGCTCCAATATCTTCCGGATTGACATGGGAAACGGTGACCACTTATGACGCCGGCCTGGATTGGGGATTTCTCGACAATCGTTTAAGTATCGTTGCAGACGGATATGTTCGCGACACAAAAAATATGCTTACCACTTCGCTGACCCTGCCTTCCGTGTATGGAGCTTCTACCCCGAAAGCCAATTGCGCGGATTTAAGGACAACCGGCTATGAAGTTTCTATTTATTGGAACGACCGGTTCACACTCGCAGGAAGTCCGTTCGGATATACCGTTCAAGCCGGTATCGGCGATTACATTACCAAAATCACCAAGTATTATAATCCGACCAAACAAATCAGCAGTTATTATGAGGGAATGACTCTCGGTGAGATTTGGGGATATAGAGTTGCCGGACTTTTCAAAACCGACAAGGAAGCCGCCGAATATCAGGCGCAAATAAACGACAAGGCGGTAAACCAGCGCGTTTATAACTGCAAAGGAAGCGAAGGTAACTATTTAAGAGCCGGCGATGTACATTTTCTCGACCTTGATGAAGATAACGTTATCAGTAGAGGGGAGGGAACGGTTGATAATCCCGGCGATTTAAGAATAATCGGCAATAGCATCCCCCGTTACCACTATTCGTTCCGCTTCAGTTTCAACTGGAAAGGGATAGATTGCTCCACTTTCTTTCAAGGCGTGGGAAAAGCCAACTGGTTTCCTGCGGCGGATCAATCTTCATACGATTTTTGGGGGCCTTATGCTTTTCCATCTACATCGTTCATACAGGAGGATTTCTCCTCCAATATCTGGTCGGAAGACAACCGGAATGCTTATTTCCCGCGTCCGAGAGGCTATCAGGCATATAGCGGAGGAGCGCTCGCAGAAGTCAATGACCGGTATTTGCAGGATATATCCTATCTGCGTTTCAAAAATCTGACCATCGGATATACGCTTCCCGTTGCTAAAAAATACATTGATAAAATACGGATTTACGCATCGGGTGAAAACCTTTGGTACTGGTCGCCGCTGAAAAAATACAGTCAGACGATCGACCCTGAACTTGCTCTCACAACAGGAACTTACGTGAATAACAGCGGAACGGGATATGCCTATTCGAGAATATTCTCTTTTGGAGCGGAAATCACTTTTTAATATTACTGCAAACGATTCAAAACGATAAAACAAAAACAGATGAAACATTTTCAAATAATAGTCGTATTACTTCTGGCGCTGTTGAGCAGTTGCGATCTCACATTATTGCCGGAAGACAAAATCAGTCCCGATATATTTTTCAGTTCCGCACAGGAGTTGGAATTATGGACGAATCAATTCTACACGATTATGGATGGCGCTGACGCTGCCGCAAGTCAATCGGCCGACGATAATGTAAGCCGCTCAATGGGAGCGGTAATTTCAGGCACCCGCTCGGCAGCCGACGAGAGCGGCTGGACATGGACACGATTACGGGCGATAAACTATTGCCTGCAAAACATGGATCACTGCACGGACAATGCGGCAAAAACCAGATATACAGCCGTCTGTTACTTTTTTCGTGCGTATTTCTATTTCCAAAAAGTGCAGCGTTACGGCAATGTCCCCTGGTATGATCAGGTATTGAAATCTACCGACGACCTGTTGCTCTATAAAGTTCGCGACGATCGTGGATTTGTCATGGATAAGGTGATGGAAGACCTGGATAATGCCGTTGCATTATTTTCGTCATTGCCTCCGGAAAAAAGCATATCCCGCGTAACCAAATGGACGGCGCTGGCGTTCAAATCCCGTGCGGCGCTGTATGAAGGCACATTCAGGAAATATCACGGACTTCCCGACGCCGACAAATACCTTACGCAGGCAGCCAATGCCGCCGCCGATTTTATTGATAACAGCGGTTACACTCTTTACTCCGACGGAGCCGAGCCTTACCGCGACTTATTTTGCAGCAACGACGCCCAATCCGGAGAAGTCGTGTTGGCAAGGCTGTATAATTTTACCGACCTGAACATTTCGCACAGCGTACAGTTCAATATATCCAATAACCAGCAAGGATTTACCCGCAGGTACATGAATCATTACCTGATGAAAGACGGCACAAGGTTTACGGACAAAAACGGTTACGAAACAATGACTTACCCTGAAGAAACCGCCGACCGTGACCCCCGAATGGCGCAGACGGTTCTTTGTCCGGGCTACATCCAGAAAGGCAACGCCGAGGTGTCGCCCAACACGTTACTTGCCATGACGGGCTATCAGCCCATTAAATTCGTTGCCGACGCTTCGCAGGGAGGCAGTTCGAAAGGATATGTCGATTGGCCGCTATTCAGAACTGCCGAAGTATATCTGAATTACGCCGAAGCAAAAGCCGAACTGGGCGATATTACTCCGAACGATCTCGAAAAATCCGTCAACCGGATACGCGCCCGGGCTAAAATGCCCAAACTTGAAATTGAAGCGGCCAATGCAACTATCGACCCCTTCCTGTTGGCTTGCTATCCCCATATCGACAAAAGCAACGAAGCGAATCGCGGTCTTATTCTCGAAATACGGCGGGAAAGAACCGTCGAAATGGTCATGGAAGGACAGCGTCAATGGGACATGTTCCGCTGGCACGAAGGCGCTCAACTCGTGAACAAAACAAACAAATATTTCGGCTGCTACATTCCGGCGCCCGGCTTATACGACATGAGCGGCGACGGAACACCCGATGTGGAGATATATGAAACCAACCCAACAAGCAATCTTCCCGTTAAGAAGAAAATCGGTTCGGACATCTTCCTTTCCAATGGCGCAAGCGGATATATTACGGCTTGGCCAAGCGTAGAATACACTTGGGATGAAACGCGCGATTATTTGTGGCCGCTGCCGTCTTCCGAGATAATACTTTCGAATAATATACTGACTCAAAATCCGAAATGGTAAAATGAAAAATATACGATTATATTCTTGGGAAACCGGAAAACAGACTGTAATATCTCCATCCTCGCTCCGAGCGTCGTGTTCGACTCTTTTAGAACCTCGCGAGGCTCTCGGAGAACCTCAATCCTCGCTTTTAGAACCTCGCGAGGCTCTCGGAGAACCTCCATCCTCGCTTTTAGAACCTCGCGAGGCTCTCGGAGAACCTCGTTCGACTCTTTTAGAACCTCGCGAGGCTCTCGGAGAACCTCCATCCTCGCTTTTAGCGACAAAATGGCAGTTCCGAACATCCGAAGCGCCGATTTCGTCCGAGTTGAGCCTTTTTTGATTGTGCATAACATGAATAATTGAA
>JAISNS010000051.1 GCA_031276105.1 Dysgonamonadaceae bacterium | reverse complement strand
TCCGACGCCGTTGTAATAACCGGTGATACGGTCTTCGTTTTTGAATTTAAACTCACTGAAAACGCTACGGCTGAAGAGGCTATCAAACAAATCGACAACAAAAATTACCTTATTCCGTTTACGGCAGGAAATAAAAAGTTAGTCAAAGTCGGAGTTGAGTTTAGCAAAGAAGAACGAGGGATAAGTCGCTGGATAGTTGCTTTATAAATGATCAATTTTTCAACATTAAAATGTATAACCGATGATTTTTCGCGATTGGAGAAAAAAAGACCTTCCGGACATATCCAAATCTTTACTCTGGGAATACGATTTATCTGATTTTGATTGGTACGGTATGCGCACATTAGTGATGCAACGTGTCATAGAGCGCGGTTGGATGGAAGATTTTCGTGCGGCGATAAAAAAATACGGCGGGATAAATAATGTCCGGGAAATCATAAAAGAAATACCCTCGCTCTCAGCGAAAGACATAAATTTTGTTTGCGCGGTTTTTAATCTAAAAAAAGAAGAATTAAGATGTTATACACGGAAACAGTTGAGAGAAGAACGTTTGAACTCCTTATAGAACTAATGCAAGACGAAAATCTTGCCCTTTTTAGCCTTGCAGGAGGTACTGCGTTAGCTCTTTATCTGGGACACAGGCGTAGCGTGGACCTTGATCTGTTTACGCCGAAATCTTTTGATGCAAAAAAATTGGAATATTATTTGATAAAAAAATACGATTTCAAATCTTCTTTCCTTGCCGAAAACACTTTGAAAGGAACTGTAAATGATGTAAAAATCGACTGCATTACTTATCGTTATCCGCATGTAGAACAACCGCTCATAACAAAAGAAGGAATTAGACTGTACAGCCTGAAAGACATTGCCGCAATGAAATTGTCGGCCATCGCCGACGACGGCACACGGCTGAAAGACTTTATCGACATTGCCTGTTTATCTACCGTCCTTTCATTTTCCGATATGCTGCAAGTCTATCAAGACAAATATAAAAACGTCAATCCCGTAAGACCGGTTAAAGGATTGACTTTTTTTGATGATATTAATTTCCAAGAACCTATTCAAATGATCAATGGCGTTTACAAATGGGAAAAAATAGCACAACGATTAACAAATATGCTAAAAAAAGATAAAATAATATTTTCGGAATATCCGATAAAACAAAACAAAAACAAATAAAATGAAACGATTAAAATTTATCCTTTTTGTGTTTATCGCTGCCTTAGTCAGCCTGAACGCAAGCGCTCAAGGCTTGAAAGCCTTCAAACTGTCTAATGGTCTAAGTGTCTTCGTGTGGGAAGACGCAACCGCTTCCGACGTATTCGGAATGGTCGCCGTAAACGTCGGTGCGAAAGAAGATCCGGAAAAATATACCGGTCTGGCTCATTACCTGGAACATCTGTTGTTTAAAGGTACCGACAAAATCGGAACTCTGAATTGGGAAAAAGAAAAACCCATCTACGAACAAATCATCGCTAAATACGATGAACTCGCTCAAACGGCCGATCCCGCACAACGGGAAGCTATCTCCAAAGAAATCAATAAATTGACGAATGAGGCGGCCCAATACAATTTGTCGAGCGATTTTTCTTCCCTGACACAGGGAATGGGCGGGGAAAACCTCAATGCCGGCACCAGTTACGATTATACCGTTTATTATAACACATTTCCTCCGGGCGGCGTCTATAAATGGCTGGAATTAAATTCCGAACGCTTGATAAACCCTGTTTTCCGCAGTTTTCAGCCCGAACTGGAAACCGTGTACGAAGAATACAACCGCGGACAGGATCAGCACCAACGAAGAGAAAATGAATTTCTCCTTAGCACGATTTTTCCCGGACATCCTTATGCCCGTTCCATTATCGGATTGCCCGAACACCTGAAAAATCCGCAACTGAGCCGGCTAAATCAATTCTATCACGATTGGTACGTACCCGAAAACATGGCGCTGATATTAGCCGGAAACGTCAAAACCGCCGAAGTTCTGCCTATTATCAAAGAAAAATTCGGACGATTGGAAAACAGACCAATGCCCGAAAGGAAACAATATCCCGAAACGCCTCTCAAAGGAAGAAAAGAAGTCAGCGCCAAACTGTCCCTTTATCCGCAAGCGCTTTTGGCATTTCCGGGAATCACTTCCGGTAGCGAAGAAGAAATCGCCGTGAAAATTTGCGCTTCCATTCTTTCCAATTCAAGTCGTACCGGGCTGATAGACAAATTGATCATCGACGGCGACTTGTTAGGGGGAGACGCTAGCATCATTCCCTTCAAGGAACGGGGCAGTATCATCGTATCCGCCATTCCCTATTATGATGTGAATCAACGCCGCTTCGAATCGTTGAAAGCAACGGAAAAAATACTCCGAAAAGAAATCCAAAAATTGCAGGAAGGACAATTTGAAGAATGGCTGGTTCAATCCATCAAAAACGAAATGATCCGCGCTTTCGATCTTCAAATGGAATCGAATGTTGAAGTCGCTTTCCAATTGTCCGAAATTTTCTGTTCGGGGAAAAGCATCGAAGATTTCTTGAATTACAAGGAAATAGTCGCTTCCATTTCTATCGACGAAATCAAAAAAACCGCTAAAAAATATTTCGGTTCGGATTATTACGCCCTTTTTCTGAATGAAGGCAAACCGTCGAAAGGAAAAGAATTGGAAAAACCCCAATATGACCCGATACAACCGGTTCGCGGCGCAGAAACGGAATATGCCAAGACATTCCGCTTATTACCGGTCAAATACGCCGGCAACGCATACGCCAATATGGATGAGGTAAAAATCAGACCCGTCAACGACCGTTCCAAGCTGTTTTATAGACAAAATCAAGAAAACGAAATATTTACGCTGACCTTGAAGTTCGGCATCGGAACCGAAAAAATGCCCAAGTTAGAATTGGCCGCCCGGCTGATGAACAACGCCGGCATAATGGGACAAATGGATGCGCAAGCTGTAAAGCAGGAGTTTAGCAACTTGGGCGCAACCTGCACCTATTGGGTGAACGACAGCTATCTTTACGTAAGCATGAACGGTTTTGAATCGAATCTGGAAGCTTCGTGCAACTTATTAACCCGGCAGATATTGTTGCCGCAATTAGACGAAAAGCAGTTGAACAGTTTGAAAGGCAGTTACATGCAAGAACGGACAATTGAAAAAACATCCAATGAAATCCTCCGTAGCGCGCTGATGCAATATTTGCTCTATAAAGATAAATCGAAATACATCGACCGCCTCTCTTTGGAAGAAATCAGCGAACTGACAATCAGCAATTTGACCGGAGAATTTCAACGGGCAACCGACTACGAAGCGCAAATCCATTACGCCGGATCGCTTCCGGAAGACGAAGTGTATAACATCCTGAGTAAAAACCTGCCGCTGAAAGAAGGCGAAAAAGCGTCCACTTCCCCCGAAGTCAAAGACCGCGTGAATTATACGGAAAATACGATTTTCTTCTTACCAAACAGCGACGCCAAACAGAGCGCCATTTTCTTTTACATAGAAGGCGACCTCGTGACAAAAGATAAAGACCCCTATATCGCCGCCTTCAACGAATACCTCGACGGCGGTTTCAGCGGATTGATATTGCAGGAAATACGCGAATACCGCTCGTTGGCTTATTCGGCTGGAGGAAACTATTCGGTTCCCTCGCTTGAAAACAAAAAAGCGTTTTTCTTGGGAGCGTTAGCTTCTCAAGCCGACAAAACGACGGAAGCCCTTGAAGTCTTCACCGGTTTACTGACCGATATGCCGCAATATCCCGACAGGATATGGAACGTCAAAAACTTTCTGAAAGAAACGGCAACCATCGAAAAACCGCATTTCCGCGACGCCAGTCAGATATATGAACAATGGAAATTGAGAGGCTACACCCAATCGCCCGCCAAGACCCATCAAGCGACCATTGAGAACCTTACGTTCGACGACATTGTCCGGTTTTACGACGACCACATCAAAGGACGCCCGATAGCAATTGCCATTGTCGGCAATCCCAAGATGATCGACGAAAAAGCGCTGGGAAAATACGGAAAAGTGATTAAATTATCTACATCCAAGGTGTTTAGCAGTAAATAAAAGACAGAAGACTATGATTTACGACACAATTCAACATCAAAACGATTGCCCGGCATTTCCGGGCAATTGTTTTTTGTGAATTAACTGTATGTTAATGAATCAAATTTTCCATTCATTAAAAAATTCACAAAGATAATTAACTTTAATTTTTTTTCATATAGGGTCCTCTGTTAATGGATTAAGGGACAATCGGCGAAAATGAAGAGAAAAACTCAACGATTCTTCGATTACGCTGCAAATGTAATTAATAATTTATAGAAAAAAATAGGTATCTTGCTAAAAATGAAAATCGTAACATAAATATAACATAAAGTTAACACAAAGTTAACAAAAAGACAAGCCATGAGTTATGAATTTCAATAATCCGTTTTTTCGATCCGTAGACACAACGGCTTTGTCTTTTCCTGCTCTTGACCTTTTTTACACAATCTAATTTTTATTCGTTTGTGTATAATATTATTGACTTTGCACCGTTCAATCAATACAATCGCTATCGGTTAGTTGATACCTTTAATTAAAAGGATATGTTAAACAAAATCATCAGGTATTTTTTAGACAATAAGTTTTTATCCATATTATTACTTATTATTATTTTGCTTTGGGGCGTCTCCGTTTCTCCTTTCGACTGGAAAATCGATTTTTTGCCCCGCGACCCCGTCGCCGTCGATGCGATTCCCGACATCGGCGAAAATCAACAGATTGTCGCTACCGAATGGATGGGACGTTCGCCCAAAGACGTGCAAGAACAGGTCACCTATCCGCTGACTACTTCGTTGCTCGGCATTCCGGGCGTGAAAACGATTCGGAGCAGTTCGATGTTCGGCATGTCGTTTATCTATATCATTTTCGACGACGACGTTGAATTCTACTGGAGCCGTTCGCGCATCTTGGAAAAACTCAACTCGCTGCCCGCCGGTACGTTGCCCGAAGGAGTCCAACCGGCTTTAGGCCCCGACGCTACGGCGCTGGGGCAAGTTTTTTGGTACACGCTTGAAGGACGCAATCCGCAAACCGGCGAACCGTCCGGCGGTTGGAATCCCGACGAACTGCGAACCTTGCAAGACTTCCACGTCAAGTATTCGCTGGCCTCGGCCGAAGGCGTTTCGGAGGTCGGATCAATCGGCGGCTTTGTGAAGGAATATCAGGTTGAGATCAATCCCGACGCGATGCGAGCGTTCGACGTCTCGATTATGGACGTGATGAGCGCGATACAAAAAAGCAACTTAGACGTGGGCGCCGAAACGATTGAGATGAACCGCGTCGAATACTTGGTACGGGGCTTGGGTTATATCCGCTCGGTGGCCGACTTGGAAGCGGCGGTTGTGGCAGTGAAAAACGGATCGCCCGTCCGCATCCGCGACCTTGCGTTCGTCACCATTGGGCCGGCCACACGCCGCGGCGGTTTGGACAAAGAAGGCGTGGAAGCCGTTGGAGGCGTCGTCGTTGCGCGCTATGCTTCGAATCCGATGCAGGTTATTGATAATATTAAGGAGAAGATTAAAGAATTGGAGGCGGGCTTGCCGCAAAAGACGCTGGCCGACGGGACGGTGTCGAAGGTGACCGTCGTTCCGTTTTATGATCGTTCGGGCTTGATTCGCGAAACAATCGGGACACTCGAAACGGCGCTTTCGCACGAGATACTGATCTGTATCATCGTCGTCATCGTGTTGGTTTTCAACCTGCGAGCGTCGCTCATCATTTCGAGTATTCTGCCGGTGGCGGTGCTGGCAACATTTATCATCATGCGCTATACGGGCGTTGAGGCCAACATCGTCGCCTTGTCGGGCATTGCGATTGCGATTGGCGTCATGGTTGACGTTGGCGTCGTGCTGGTCGAAAGTATCCTCCGGAACTTGGAAGAGAAGAAGAAAGAAGCGGCAGGCGTTGCCCGTTCAACATTGCCGGAATTAATTTACCGAAGTGTAAAAGAAGTGGCGGGCGCTTTGTCGACTGCCCTCTTGACGACCGTCGTCAGCTTCCTGCCGGTGTTTGCGATGCAGGGACAGGAAGGTAAACTGTTTGGCCCGCTGGCTTATACTAAGACATTTGCGTTGCTGGCGGCTTTCGTCTTGGGATTTATCTTGTTGCCGACGTTGGCCTACTGGATTTTCGGCCTTCGTCCGCCGAAAGCGCTCGCGCGGGCTTTTGCTTCGCTTTCCGTTTTAAAAAATATTCCTTTCAAAAGAGGACGGAAGGTGATAAATATCGTTGTTTTGGCGCTGGTTGCCGGCTATCTGGCCGCGCATTGGTTGCCGCTCGGCATTGGGGCGGGCTTTGTTCCGAATCTGCTCTTTGTCGTTTTGGCTGTCGGGCTCATTCTGGCTTCGCTGTGGCTATTGGTGGTCTATTACGAACGCATTTTGCGGTGGTGTTTGGCCAACCGGTGGAAATTTATCCTCTTGCCGATCGTTGTTTTGGTTTTAGGAATCGTTATTTGGCGCAACATGGGCAAGGAATTTATGCCAAGCCTCGACGAAGGTTCTTTTTTGCTGATGCCAACCAGTATGCCGCACACGGGCGTTGAACAGAACCTCGAACTGATTGGGGTCTTGGACAAACGAATTTCGGCCATTCCCGAAGTGGAAGTGACGGTCGGCAAATGGGGGCGCGTCAACTCGGCGCTCGACCCGGCTCCGGTGCAAATGTTTGAGAATACCATCATTATCAAACCCGAATACGTGGAAACCGATAGCGGGCGTGTCCGCCAGTGGCGGAAACACATCAAGCGACCGGACGACATTTGGCAGGAAATCGTGAATGTTTCGCACCTGCCGGGCTTGACTTCGTCGCCTCGTTTGCAACCCATCGAAGCGCGCCTGGTGATGCTGTCGACCGGTATGCGCGCCCCGATGGGCTTGAAAGTTTCCGGCCCCGATTTGGAAAGCATCGAGCAAGGAGGGCAGCGTTTGGAGGCTGCGTTGAAAGAAGCGCCTTCCGTCGTGCCGGCAACCGTCTTCTACGACCGGGCGGTGGGCGCGCCTTACATCGAAATCAAACTGAACCGCGACAACATGGCGCGTCACGGCGTCGCGGTTGCCGACTTGCAGGAAATCATCGAATCGGCCATCGGAGGAATGAAACTCACGACGACGGTCGAAGGCCGCGAACGATTCGCCGTCCGGCTGCGTTATCCGCGGGAATTACGCGACAGTCCCGAAGCCCTCGCCCGCCTGATTGTCCCAACCGCTACGGGGGCGCAAATCCCCTTGGGCGACTTGGTTGACATTGGTTATACGCGGGGCGCGCAGATGATTCAGAGCGAAAATACGTTCCCGACGGGGTATGTCATCTTCGACAAACAGCCGGGCCGGGCCGAAGTCGATGTGGTGGAAGAGACCGGCCGTTTTCTTTCGGACAAAATCGCCGCAGGCGAACTGCAATTGCCGAAAGGCGTCTCGTATACCTTTGCCGGCAACTACGAACAGCAACAGCGGGCGAGCCAACGATTGTTGATTGTCATTCCAATCAGCCTGTTCTCCATCCTGCTCATCCTTTACTTCCGTTTCCGGTCGGTCACCGCGTCGCTCATCCACTTTTCGGGCGTTTTCGTGGCCTTTGCCGGCGGATTTATCTTGCTGTGGCTCTATGCGCAGCCATGGTTTTTGGATGTTTCCTTCGGCGGCGCCAACTTGCGGGAAGTATTCCAGATACATCCGGTCAACCTCAGCATCGCCGTGTGGGTCGGCTTCATCGCGTTGTTTGGAATTGCCACCGACGACGGCGTGTTGATGGGTTCGTATATCCACGACACATTCCTGAGCCGCAATCCGCAAACGAAAGCCGAGATTCGCGAGGCCGTCGTTCATGCCGGACTGAAACGGGTGCGTCCGGCAGCCATGACCACCGCCACGGCCTTGAT
>JAISNS010000358.1 GCA_031276105.1 Dysgonamonadaceae bacterium | reverse complement strand
TGACTGTCAGGCTGGTTGCAAGTTATACCGATGTGAATACCGATTCCAAACTGGCTTACCTGGAGATTCGGGTGGAAGACGGAACTTGCGTATGCCCTGCAAAAGTAAATTCCAGTCCTGAAACATGGTTGAATTTCATGTGTCATAATTTGGGCGCTACGTATGATGTTATTTCATCATCTCAAATAGCCATTCGCGCTCATCACGGCGACTGGTATCGCTTTGGGGCAACGGCTGTTTCCATGGAAAATACGCCATATCATGATAGTAATAACAATTGGGATGACGCTTATTATTCTAACGGTGATTGGGCTAATGACGGAACACCTCCCTGTCCTGCCGGTTGGCGCATTCCCACGAAAATCGAGTGCGAGGGTGTTAGAGATAATAATATTTGGCTTGTTGCTTCAGGGTGGAGCGGATTTGACGCTGTCAAACAAGTCGGTAATTACCTCTACCTTCCCGCTGCCGGACGCCGGCTCTTCGACAATGATGGCGTGTTGGCTCTTCGGGGTGTCCACGGCTCCTACTGGACGAGTTCAGGATATAGCGCCACAAACAGTTGGTACATGAGCTTTAACGATAACACTCCGGCAGTGGACGCCACTCCCAATCGGCGGTATGGGTACTCAGTGCGGTGCGTGTCGGCAGAATAAACTAAAAACTAAAAGTTTACTATGAAATAGTCAATTATTTGCAAGTAACGATTGCCTGCATTTTCTCTCTGTTTTTTTCCAATTCCTGCAATAATTTCAATTGCGCTTTGGTGCGCTGGAGATTATGTTCGGGGAAATGAATTTTGTAATAAGTATCCCCGTTCAGGTAATCGGTAAAGAAGCGAACCGTTTGCATATAAGTCAGTAAACAAGCGCCGTACGGCAAGTTTTCTATTTCGACCGGCAACAGGAAGTCGCCCGCTGTTTCGAGGTATCCGCGGGCATAAGCGGCAAAAATATCCAAATCGACGCTCACGTTGTCGAGGTTGGCGTCGTCTTCGGCGCCGGTGTTGGCGCCGGTGCGGATGAAATCGCCGAAATCGGATAATACATAACCCGGCATCACCGTATCCAAATCCACTACGCACAGGATGCGTCCGCCGGCATCGAACAGGACGTTGTTCACTTTGGTGTCGCAATGGTTAATCCGTTTAGGCAGTTTGCCTTCGCGTCCCCAGCGTTCCGCTTTGCACATTTCTTCTGCGCGCGATTCTATTTCGTCAATGATGGCGCGATTGGCGTTCACCCTGCCGGCAGCATCGTTTGTCACGGCTTCGCGGAACTGTTCCAGCCGAAATTCCATGTTATGGAAATTGGGAATGGTTTCGCTGATTTTTTCGGGAATATCGGCTAAGTAAGCCTGAAATTCGCCGAAAGCTTTACCCGCTTCATAAGCCAGTTCGGGCGTGATGGCGTCGTAACTTTTCCCGCCGGAAATGAACAGGTAAACCCGCCAATAGTTTTCTCCGTCAAAGTGAAACAGTTTTCCATCTTTAGCCGGAATAATTGTAAGCGTTTTTCGTTCGATGTCGTCTGCGCCTTTTTCTTTCAGCTTTTTACGAATATGGTTGGTTACATGCAGGATATTGTTCTGCAACAATTCTACATCTTTGAAAATCCGGTGATTGATGCGTTGCAACAGATAATCCGGTCGATTTTCTTCTTTCGTTTTTATGAGGAAAGAATCGTTGATATGTCCGGCTCCCAGCGGGGCGGCGGCTTCCGGCGTTCCCTCTACCCGGAATTTGTTTACTAAATCCAAATACTTGTTCATGTGTAATGAGTTATAAATTATGAAATATGAAATAATATTAAATGTCTTTTGCCTTTCACCTTTACCCTTTTGCCTGTCACGGCGTTACCGGTTGAATCAGATAGGTATAATGGTAGTTATCGTAATTGATCCGGTATTGTTTCAGGGGCAAAGAACCCCAACTGTCCGTTCCGGCCACGCCCATTTGCCGGCAGTCCACGTTGAGGTAAATTTCGTTTCGTTTTTCCAGTTCGCCGGCATGGTATTGATCCAATTCTTGCGCCGGATCCAAATCGTCGATAGAAAAGTAGAGGGCAGAAAATTCCAGCGGATATTCGCCGGTGATTTTTAAGCCTTTTCCTTTTTTATCTGTAAGCGAAAGCCAGCGTACAGCGGTTTTGTTTGCGTTTTCCTGCGGACGGCCATAGGGGAAATATTGTTCGTCCACCGTACTTTTATATTCGGCGATAGCGGCTGCCGAGTTGCGATCGATGTAATTTTCCCACGGCCCGCGCCCGTAGTATGTCAGGTTGCCGTATTGTTTCGGAACGACGAGAATCGTGCCGAATTTGGGCAACATGGGATATTCACCCCCGATCTTTTCAAAGCGGTTTTCAACCACAATGGCGCCTTCGCCGTCAATCGTATAGGTTTGAATGAAGCGGGCGTCGCCATTCAATAACGATTTTTCGGCAACGATTTTATACGTTTCGTTTTCCCGGGCAATGGTTACGGTTGCCGGTTCTTTTTTCCCGGTATCATGCCAGATACGTAATTTCCTGTTCGATTGAGCGCCGTAGTCGTTATCGCTCATCGGGCGCCAGAAATTGACTTGTGCTCCGGAGGTAATCAAGGTTTGACCGTTGTATGTATAGTTTTTTATCAGGCCGGTTTGCAAATCGAACGCGACGGAAAAGTTTTTGCCTTTGGCCGTCCATTCGGTCGCTGTCCGGGTAACTTTAAGCGGCGTTTGCGACAATGCGAAATCCGGCGCTGCATAGGACGATACGCCCATTTGTTCGGAAGCGATCACGAAGTCTTTGGGAAGAAACGGTTCGGCTGTTTTCTGTTGATAATTCACATTCAGGAAATATTCTTTTCCCTGCCGCAGGGTATAAGTTACCGGCAACTGCAACCGGATCGCCTGCTGAGGGGCAACGGCGAGGTTTTCTATTTTACCGGATTGAGCGGGGCGGCCGTTTTCAAGCAGTTCCCATGCCAGACAGTAATTGCTCAAATCGCGAAAGAAGTATTTGTTTTTCACTTCAATCGTGTAATTGGAAGCGTCTATCAGCCGGGTGTCAATGTTTTGATACACTTTTTTTACTTCATAAGCGCCGGGTTGCGGGATGCGTCCCGAATTAATCATTCCGTCCATGACGAAGTTGCGGTCTTTGCTGCGTCCTTCAAAAACCGATTCCGGTTCAAAGTCGCCTCCGTAAGCATAAAACGTTTTCCCGTTGCGAGTTACTTGAAGGCCGTGGTCGATCCATTCCCAGATAAATCCGCCTTGCAAGGTTGGATATTCCTGATTTTCAATTACTTCCCAATATTCCTTGAAATTTCCCAAACTGTTTCCCATCGAATGGGCGTATTCCGAAGAAATCATCGGGCGGTCGGGACGATGTTCGGCATACCAGCGAAAATTGTCGGGAGAAGGATATTGCGGTACATAAATATCCGTGTTCCATTCCATTTCCGCACGTTCGTACTGTACGGGGCGGGAAGGATCGATCCTCTTCAGCGCCACGTAAGCGTTGTAGAAGTTGTAACCGTTTCCGGCTTCGTTGCCCAATGACCAGAATGTAATGCAAGGATGATTTTTATCGCGTTCATACATCCGTAAAACACGGTCTAAGTGCGCTTTCGACCAGCGGTAATCGTTGCCTAAAGTCCGGTCTAAATTGTATCCCATTCCGTGCGATTCGATATTGGCTTCGTCGCAAACATACAAGCCATATTCGTCGCACAAATCGTAGAATAAAGGATGATTCGGATAATGCGACATTCTTACGGCATTGACATTCAATTGTTTCATCAATTCGATGTCTTTGCGCATATCGGCTTCGGAGAGGACGTGCGCCGTCAGCGGGTGATGTTCGTGCCGGTTAACTCCTTTGATATAAACCGGCTGTCCATTGATCAGGAATTGGGCGTTTTTGATTTCGACCGTGCGGAAGCCTGTCCGGTTCGGGATTACTTCCAGCGTTTGTCCCGTTGCATCCTGCAAAGTAATATATAAGGAATATAAATGCGGGATTTCAGCCGACCAAGCTTTAACATCCGGTATCCGGGTTTCAAATGTGAGGGAATTTCCGGTGGCAAGGAACGGTTGTTCTTTTGTTTGTTCAAAGACTTTCCGTCCGTCGGCGTCCTTCAACTCAACTGTCAGCCGGTAGGGGAGGGGAGCTTGGCTGATTTCGACGGAGAGGTTGAAGAGGCCGTCTTTGTACTGTTCGTCCAGCCGGCTAATAACCTTAAAATCGCGGATATGCAATTTGGGTCTCGCATAGAGGTAAACGTCGCGTTCGATGCCTGAAACGCGCCAGAAATCCTGACATTCCAGATAACTGCCGATACTCCAGCGATAGACTTCGAGCGCTACGGTGTTTTCGCCCGGACGGAGATAAGGAGTGATATTAAATTCGGCTTCCAGTTTTGAGTCTTCGCTGTAGCCGGCGTATTTCCCGTTAATTCGGAGATAGAAGGCCGATTTCACGGCGCCCAGATGAATAAAGACTTCGCGTCCGTCCCACGAAGCGGGCAGAGTGAATGTCCGTCGATACAATCCTACCGGATTGTAGCCGGATGGAATATTTTCCACTAATTTATCCGGATCGGGATGCCGGGCGCCAAATTCGTAGGGGTGATTGACATATATCGGATAACCATACGTTTTCCCGGCGTTGTTAAATTCCCAATTGGCAGGAACCGGAAAATTGTCCCATCCCGATACATCGTATGAATCTTCGTAGAAACCGGTCGGACACAGGGAGGGATTTTCCACCCATTTGAATTTCCATATCCCGTTGAGCGACTGAAAATAAGCGGACTGTTCTTTTTTAGAGTTTTCGGCTAACTGCCTGTTTTCAAAAGCAAAAGCGCTTGCCCGCATGGGAAGGCGCTGAACGCCGGTTATCGAAACATCCTGCCATTCTTTTAGTTTTGAATTTTGATTAACGGATTGACTTAAAACACAATTAACTTGTGAAAAAAAGAATAAGGTAAAATAAAGAAAATTTTTCATGGATTAAATATAGATTAAATATTGTGATTTTATAATTGTATCGCCGTATCATTCACGATTAGTCCAGTTTTAGAACGGCAAGGAAAGCTTTCTGTGGAACTTCCACATTTCCCACTTGTTTCATCCGTTTTTTACCTTCCTTTTGCTTTTCAAGCAATTTTCGTTTGCGTGTGATATCGCCGCCATAACATTTGGCCGTTACGTCTTTGCGAACTGCTTTAATTGTTTCGCGAGCGATAATTTTTGCGCCGATAGCCGCCTGTACCGCTACATCAAATTGCTGGCGCGGAATCAATTCTTTGAGTTTTTCGCACATTTTACGTCCGAAGCCGGCGGCATTATCCACATGAGTGAGCGTAGAAAGGGCATCTACCTGTTCGCCATTGAGGAGGATGTCCAATTTAACCAGCTTGGACGGACGATAATCGTGCATGTGATAGTCGAACGAAGCGTAACCTTTGGAAATGCTTTTCAGTTTATCGTAAAAGTCAATCACAATTTCACCCAAAGGGAGATCGTAAATAATCTCTACGCGGTCGCCGGAAATGTAATCCTGTTTAACCAAAACGCCCCGTTTCCCGAGACACAAAGTCATAATCGCCCCGATGTAGCTCATGCCGGTAATCACCGACGCGCGGATGAACGGCTCTTCAATATGATCGATGAGCGTCGGGTCGGGCAATCCGGCCGGATTGTGGACTTCTTTGCAACCGCCCTGTTTGTCATAAACTTTATAGGAAACATTCGGCACCGTCGTGATGACGTCCATATTAAATTCGCGATCCAATCGTTCCTGTATAATCTCCATGTGAAGCAATCCAAGGAAACCGCAACGGAAACCAAATCCCAGAGCGACGGACGATTCGGGCTGAAAAGTCAGGGAAGCGTCGTTCAATTGCAACTTTTCCAGCGAAGAGCGAAGGTTTTCAAAATCTTCGCTGTCGATAGGATACAGTCCGGCGAATACCATCGGCTTTACTTCTTCAAACCCTTCAATTGCGCGGTCGCAAGGCCGTTTGACGTGCGTAATCGTATCGCCTACCTTTACTTCCTTGGAGGCTTTAATCCCGGATATGATATAGCCTACGTCGCCGCAAGTTACCTCGTCGCGGGGCGACATTTCTAATTTCAAAATACCTACCTCGTCGGCTTCATACTCTTTCGCGGTAGCTACGAATTTGACCCAATCGCCTTTTCGAATCGAACCGTTGACAATCTTAAAATAAGCGATAATTCCACGGAAAGGGTTGAATACCGAATCGAAAATCAAGGCTTGCAACGGAGCTTCCGGATCGCCTTTCGGAGCCGGTATCCGTTCGATAATAGCATCCAAAAGGGCATACACTCCTTCGCCTGTTTTTCCGCTGGCGCGAAAAATATCGTTCCGGTTGCATCCCAACAACTCAACGATTTGGTCTTCCACTTCTTCGGGCATCGCGCTGGGTAAATCTACCTTATTCAAGACCGGAATGATTTCCAAATCGTTTTCCAAAGCCATATATAAATTGGAAATGGTTTGCGCTTGGATTCCTTGGGCGGCGTCCACGATTAACAATGCGCCTTCACAGGCTGCAATCGAACGGGAAACTTCGTACGAGAAATCCACGTGTCCCGGAGTATCTATTAAATTGAGGATATATTCTTTTTCCCGGTACCGGTATTTCATCTGGATGGCGTGGCTCTTAATCGTGATACCGCGTTCGCGTTCCAGTTCCATGTCGTCCAGAACTTGCGCCTGCATGGCTTTTCCTTCTACGGTTTGGGTATATTCCAACAATCGATCGGCCAGCGTACTTTTCCCGTGATCGATATGAGCTATTATACAAAAATTACGAATATGTTTCATCTTTTTTTTAGCCGGCGTACTCAAGGCAGGATGCTCCAACTCAAAGCGTCGATTTGTTCATAAATTCCGCTCAGAAAGCCGACAACGA
>JAISNS010000334.1 GCA_031276105.1 Dysgonamonadaceae bacterium | reverse complement strand
AGGCAATTTGTTAAAATGATTTATTTTTTGACAAAAATATTTTTTGTTTTTTTTAGTAAATGTTAAACAAAAATAAACGTACTTTGTTCATTAAATATAGGAGAAGTTTTTAAAATGAGAAAATCGGCAATTTGGCTGCTTACAGGTGTGATGATTTTTACTTTCACAGGTTTGCTTTATTTACAGGCAAATTACATCTATATTATTGTAATCAACCAAAAAAATCAATTTAAGGAATCGGTTAAAAGAAGCCTTTTTCAGGTTGCTCATGATTTGGAATTAGAGGAAACAACTCGATATTTAAATGATCAGATTATCCCGTTTCAAAAAAAATATCTCGGCAAAAAGCAACGAATTTCCCGACTATCGACAATTATCGATCCGCAAGAACTATCAATCGCACCCGCCGATAGATTATCTTCTAAAATTGCAATAAATGAAGAGTTGGAAGACCCGTTGATTATTTCTCCGAGTTTTGGGAAAAGCGATATCAATCCGGCAACCAAAGCCATGCAGGAAATAATGGATAATTACCTGTATCATTTAAATTTATTGGATGAAGTGATCAGCAATGTTATCCGGAGCGCCGGCGATAAGCCGATGGAGGAGCGCGTAGATTTAAAGAATCTGGAAAATTATATCCGTACCGAATTGTCGAATAATAATTTGACTTTGCCGTTTAATTTCGCCGTTTTGGATAATGAGAAAAACGTGGTTTACCAAAGTCCTGATTATGCGGTTAACTCAAAAAATGTTTATTCGCAAATATTGTTCCCGCGCGATCCGCCCAATAAATTACACACCTTGCAAGTGGTTTTTCCTGCAGAAGGGGAATATCTGCTTAATTCCGTCCGCTTGATTATCCCTTCTATCGTATTTACGATTGTGCTGTTGATTGTATTTACCTTAACGCTGTTTATCGAATTTCGACAGAAACGTTTATCCGAAATGAAAAACGATTTTATCAATAATATGACGCATGAATTGAAAACGCCGGTGGCAAGTATTTCCTTGGCTGCGCAGACGTTGAACGACTCGGACGTGAACAATTCGCCGCAATTGATGAGTTATGCGAAAACGGTTATCACCGACGAAAGTAAACGCTTGGGATTTTTAGTGGAAAAAGTACTGCAAATGTCGCTGTTTGAAGACGGGCGCACACAATTCAAAATGACCGGATTGGATGCCAACGATTTGATAGCAAGCATTGCCAATACATTCGCTTTGCGGGTGGAAAATGCAGGCGGAAAGCTGGATATCGAACTGGAAGCTTTAGAATCGACGATTATCGTTGATAAGATGCATTTTACCAATGTACTGTTCAACCTGATGGAAAATGCCGTCAAATACCGGAGAGAAAATGCCCCGCTGGAATTAATTGCAAAAACGGCTAATGCCGGAGATAAAATCCTGATTACCATTCAGGATAACGGTATTGGTATCAAAAAAGAGGATCAGAAGAAAATATTCGACCGTTTTTACCGGGTTCATACCGGAAACAGGCACGATGTAAAAGGTTTTGGCTTGGGATTAGCGTATGTAAAGCGGATTATTACCGAGTTGGAAGGAACAATAAAAGTGGAGAGTGAATATGGACAAGGGACGCGATTTATCATTTCGTTGCCTTATCTGAAAAATTAATATTATATTTTAAATAAAAGTTATGGAAGAAAAAGTAAGAATCTTCATGTGTGAAGACGACGAAAATTTAGGAATGTTATTGAGAGAGTATCTTCAGGCGAAAGGGTTCCTGGTAGATTTGTTAACGGATGGCGAAGCCGGTTCAAAAGCTTTTCCGAAAGAAAAATATGAGGTTTGCATTCTGGATGTAATGATGCCGAAAAAAGACGGCTTTACGCTGGCGCAAGAAATCAGGGCGGTCAACAGTGAAATCCCCATTATTTTCCTTACGGCAAAAACCATGAAGGAAGATATTCTGGAAGGATTCAAAATCGGCGCCGACGATTATTTGACCAAACCGTTCAGTATGGAAGAGTTGCTTCTTCGTATCGAAGCTATTCGCCGCCGGGTAAGTGGTAAAAAAAGCAAAGAAGTCGATTTCTATGTCATCGGCAAATTTTCTTTTGATACACAAAAGCAAACCCTGATCAATGGTGATAAAGTGATAAAACTGACCACCAAAGAAAATGATTTGTTGAATTTGCTTTGCGCGAATGCCAATGAAGTGCTGGAACGCAACTATGCTCTGAAAAAGATTTGGGGAGTGGTCGATTACTTCAATGCACGCAGTATGGACGTTTATATCACGAAGTTAAGGAAATTGTTGAAAGACGATCCCGAAGTCGAAATTATGAACATCCATGGTAAAGGCTATAAACTCATAGTACCCGTAGAGTCTCCGGCTTTGTAACATGCGCATTGTTGCCGTTTTATTTTCGATTCTATCCATTTGTCAAGGCTTACAGGCTCAAACGTACGACGAGTGGATAGAATCGTCTTTTCGGTATCTGGATGCCAATCAACCGGATTCGGCCGAAATCGCCTTGAAAAATGCACTTCGGACAGAACCGGCAAATCCGGTTAATCCGTTTTTGTTTAATAATTTGGGAACTTTACAACGGCAGATGGGAAAAAACGAAGAGGCGCTGTTTTCCTATACAATGGCTTTATCCCGTCACCCGAAAAATGAAGTTTTTCTAAAAGCCCGCGCTTCCTTATTTTCCGGGATGGGACAATTGCAAAATGCCTTAATTGATTACAACAGTTTGTTAAACGAACATCCCGACGATCTTGAATCCCTCTATCAAAGGGGATTATTATACCTGAACCTGAAAAATTTCGAAGCGGCGGAAAACGATTTTGCCCGGATGCTCGCACTGAATCCGAACAGTTTGTATGCCCGTCTGGGATTTGCTTCACTTTATAAAATCAA
>JAISNS010000331.1 GCA_031276105.1 Dysgonamonadaceae bacterium | reverse complement strand
TGTTGCATCGGATACATTTCCAAGCGCGCTTTTTTTCCTGTTGCATCTTCCATTGTACGAATAAATTCCATCAGTTGCACCGGTTGCGAATTTCCGATATTGAATATCCGGTAATGGGGATGTTTGTCTTCTTTCGTTGGAACAGCGTCCAATACCCGGACAACTCCTTCGATAATGTCGTCGATGTACGTAAAATCGCGGCTTAAATCGCCGTTGTTGAAAACCTTTACCGGTTCGTTGTTCATAATCGCTTTTGCGAAAAGCATCGGCGCCATATCCGGTCTTCCCCAAGGACCGTAAACCGTAAAAAACCGTAAGCCCGTGGTCGGCAATTGATACAAATGGCTGTAAGTGTGCGCCATTAATTCGTTCGCCTTTTTGGTTGCCGCGTAAAGACTTACCGGATAATCTACCCGGTCTTCTTCGGAAAAGGGAACTTGCTCGCTATTTCCATACACGCTGCTGGAACTGGCGTAAACGAAATGCCGGATGGAATTGTGCCGGCAACATTCCAGCAAATTCATAAACCCGACAATATTACTGTCGATATAAGCATACGGATTTTCAATGGAATACCTTACTCCGGCCTGAGCCGCCAAGTGACAGACCGCATCCAATTTTTCGGTAGCAAACAAACCGGCCAAAGCCGGCCGGTCTTCCAAATTCAATTTTATAAAGCGGTACTTTTCATGCGTTTTACTTTGTACCCAATTGTTTTCACCTATTTCATTTTCTTCTATGCCGCTTGCTTTTAGACGGGCATATTTTAGACGGACATCGTAATAGTTGTTGATATTATCCATTCCGACGACTTCATGTCCTTCATCCAGTAACCGTTGAATCAAATGAAATCCAATAAAACCGGCAGCGCCGGTAACCAGTATTTTTTTATGCTTCATAACTCAGAAGAGGTTTCGCAGTTGATGTCCCATTTTTTCCTTTTTGGTTCGCATATAAGCTTCGTTGTAGGGATTGACCGGGATTTCGAGCGGTACATTTTCCACGATTTCCAGACCATATCCTTCCAGGGCGGCGCGTTTCACCGGGTTGTTGGTGATGAGCCTGATTTTCGAGATGCGAATATCGCGGAGGATTTGAGCGCCGACGCCATATTCGCGTTCATCGGAATCGTGTCCCAAGTGAAGATTCGCATCAACCGTATCCATACCCTGTTCCTGCAATTTGTATGCCCGCATTTTATCCATCAATCCGATGCCGCGGCCTTCCTGATTTAAATAGACAATAGCTCCTTTCCCTTCCTTTTCAATCAGTTCCATCGCCTGATGAAGTTGCTCGCCACATTCGCAACGCAAAGAACCGAAAATATCACCGGTAACGCACGAGGAGTGCATCCGCACCAGTAGCGGCTCGCCTTCTTCCCATTCTCCTTTTATTAAAGCTATATGTTCCAGCTTGTTCGATTTCTGTTGAAAAGGAATTAACTTGAAATGCCCGTAGCTCGTAGGCATATCTACCGTTTCGCCTCTTTCTACCAGCGACTCGTATTTTAGCCGGTAGGCGATCAAGTCTTTGATGGAAATGATTTTGATTCCGAACTTTTGGGAAACTTCCCATAACTGCGGCAGGCGCGCCATTGTTCCGTCGGGATTGATAATTTCAATCAAAGCCCCCGCAGGATACAGTCCGGCTAAGCGCGCCAGATCGACGGTCGCTTCCGTGTGACCGGCCCGTTTTAAAACGCCCCGGCTACGCGCCCGCAGCGGATTGACGTGTCCCGGCCTTCCCAAATCGTCGGGCTTTGTCCGGCAATCGGCCAGCGCCAAGACGGTTGCCGCCCGGTCGTGCATCGATACGCCGGTGGTACAGCCGCCGCCCAATTTATCGACGGTTATGGTAAACGGCGTGTCGAAAATGGAGGTATTGCGCGAAACTTGCATTTCCAGTTCGAGTTCGGCGCAACGTTCTTCCGTGATGGGAGCGCACAAAACTCCCCGCCCGTAAGTCATCATGAAATTGATTTTTTCGGGAGTTACTTTTTCCGCGGCAATAATAAAATCGCCCTCATTCTCCCGGTCTTCATCATCTACGACAATCAAAAATTTCCCTTCCCTGAAATCTTCGATTGCCTCTTCAATCGTATTTAACTGATACATCGTTTTGATTGTTATTGATTATTAACATGTTTATTATTCGTATTGTTTTGGTTTAATTGGTGTTCCTGCCTTTTTTCAGGCGTTTCAGTAAATTTTTTACCGGTGAATAATTTAGAATAATCGTTTTCCATGAATCGGGATTCATCATTACCGAATCGTTCACGGCTTTGTACGTGAAAAAAGCGCCCAAGGCCGCCAGAACGACCGTGCTCAACCACATCCCTTCCCATACAGGCCAAACGCCCTGTTTCGCCATTTTAAGACCGAAAGTGTCTATCGTATAATACAATATAAACAGGAAAACCGACAAAACAGCCGGCATACCCAACCCGCCTTTGCGGATGATAGCTCCCAGCGGCGCCCCGATAAAAAAGAACAGAAGGCAAGCTAAGGATAAAGCAAACCGTTTCTGCAATTGTATTTCGTGACTTTTGATTGTTTTATTGGTGTTTGTTTGATTCATCGACGAATACATGTATTCATTCTGAATATTGTCTGCTTTGTTTTTTGCTTTTCCGGCGTAGTCGAGTTGCTTTTCGAGGCTTAAACGATTGAAATAAGCCTCGAATCCGCCGGCAAAAAGCGTATCATTCCGCTGGGCGGAAGTTTGTCCCGAATGTATTTTTTGTTTGAACGTATTCGTATAAACGCGATTCTTGAAAAAAGGAACACTCCGGCTGTTGAGGCTGTCTATTTCATATCTGGCGGAATCGATAAAAGCGGTTAATTCCGCTATATTTTTCCCGACATCCCGTCCGCCCATAACAGATTCGTCGACCATCGTAAGATTCGTGTCAAACGGGATCAGGATGGTTCTCAGGCTGAACGTTTCGCGCTGGTAGGGCACATTTTCCCGGACAGAACGGGTTTTACGGGTTCCCATGTTTTGAAACGATTTTCCGCTATAAAGTGTAAGTACCATGTTTTTCCGGTCGCTTGATACGTGCAGTCGTCCGGTATCGGCGACGATTACCAGCGCATTTTCAAATCCTTTGGAATAATCGTAAATCATCATGTCGAGCAAAAGCCCGTTTTTTTTATCCTTATGCCTGACGTAAACGTTGTAATCTTTTATTTCTTTATAGAATACGCCTTCCGGAATATTCAGTTCCGGCGTTTTTTGGCGCAAAGAATAAAGGATGGTATAAATCTTGATTTGCGCCTTCGTCTGAATGTTGTTTTGAAAGTAAAACGAAATGAAAACAATGAAAATAACGGTGATAATAAGCGGGCGCATGATTTTGAACAGGGAAATACCGGAAGCTTTCATCGCCAAGAGTTCAAAATGTTCGCCCAGATTACCGAAAGTAATCAGGGAAGCCAAAAGCACGGACAGGGGAAGCGCCATGGACGTAAACGTAAGAGCCGCATAGAAGAATAATTCTGCCAATACTTTGATTTCGACTCCTTTGCCTACCATGTCGTTCACATACGTCCACAAGAACAGCATCAGAAAAATAAAGAGGCTCACGCTGAATGTGGCCGCCAATAAAGGGAAAAAACCGTCTAAAACAAACGAATACAGTTTTTTTACACGAAATGGATTTGGAATCATAAGCCCAATAAACGTTTCAAATCTTTTATCTGTGTATTCCAAAGTGTAATACAAGCATCTTTTTCGTCCGGTTCGGCAAAATCGGTAATTTCCAGCATTAAACCGCCGGTCACTTCAATTTTATGAAGACGGAATTCGAAATATGAGTCGGGATTTTCATCATCAATCCAGTGAAACCGGACATAAATATTCGGATTCATTCCGGTCAGTTCCGCGTTTGTCGAATGACCGTCCCATGTAAAAGTAAATATTTTACCGTTGTCCGTCACATCGTCGGCAAACCATCCGGCAAGCCCGGCAGACGTTCCGATATGATTCCAGAGGCTGCTTTTGGAGGCATTATCGAAAAGATATTCAATGCATAATTTTTCCTTTTTCATCTTCTCCTGTTTTAAATTGCCGCACAAGGTACAAATAAAAATGCATTATTCAAACTTTTTTATTGAATATATTGATTGACAGGTAAATATTGTAACCGGCGAGGAATAAGAATTAAGAATTAAGAATTGGCGCAAAGCGCGATAAACAAAAGCCGCTTCGCGCCACTCATAACTCATTATTGATATTCAAATACTTTGACAAACCGGTACGTTTCGCTGCCGGCAGTTATCGTAATATCTACTTCGCCCGCAGGATGAGGCGGAAGTATGCAGGTAGCGGTTGAATTGTTTGTGACAAGGTTTGTGCAAACGATATTGTCGACCTTGACTTCGGTTATTGTCTTCAATAAATTGCCGCTAAGCGTTAAAGTCCGGTTGCCGGTATTGGCAGGGCCGACAATAGGCGAAATACCGCTGATATAAAAATCGTTGTTTGGATCGACATATTCATATACAGCGCCATAGGAAGCGCCGTTTACTTTGACCTCTTTTTTTCCAATACTGCTGCCTTCGGGTACCTTGCACATAAGAAAGTGCGGCGAAAGAACAACCACTTCGGTACAGTTCTTGCCGCCGATAGTTACTTTTGGCGGTGAAAGATAACGATTCTGATCCAAGTCGGCGTTATGTTGGATTTCCGCTTCTGTAAGAAC
>JAISNS010000330.1 GCA_031276105.1 Dysgonamonadaceae bacterium | reverse complement strand
TTTCTTACATTCAGGCATTAGAAAAAGCGCGGGAAACGGATAATACCGCCGTATTTTATAACTTTATGTTTAAGCAATACAAAAGGTTTCTGGAAAAGGAAATAAAGGCGGTTGGATAGTGTCACTCATAATTCAAAAATTTTATACTACCTTTGTGCGCAATTATTTATTTTTGAAACAGCAATGTTGTACATTTATATATGAAATTAAAATTAATAAAAAGCACGCTATCAGGGTTACGCTATAAACATTGGACTTACTTAGAAGCATTTGCCTATTTTATGTGGGGAATGTCAAACAGGTTAAAAATTGCAACTCCTTTTTTCTACGACTTTTATTTAAAAGTAACAGGTAAAATTATAAAAAATAAATGGCTAATACAAAACGGGAAAAATGCTTGTTTTGATTTTAACGGGGCTAAAATTCCCGATATTTCAAACAGTCCGGAAAACATGAATTCATTAGCTATGATTTTTGAGGATGTATTCCTGATCCCGTGTTATTATAATCATAATTATAATAAATCGTTAGTTGATCTTTTAGATCAATATATGTACGAAGGGCCTTATGGTTATCGTGACGGTTTTTTTGATGTAACCATTCAACAGGGAGACGTTGTGATGGATGTCGGCGCATGGATTGGCGATTTCAGCGCCTATGCCGCCTCAAGAGGCGCGACTGCTTATGCTTTCGAACCGGTAACAGAAACATTCGAACTGCTCCGGAAAACCGCTGAATTAAACAATAATGCGATTTATCCGGTACAAAAAGCGCTGAGTGATAAAGAGGGTGAAGCGATCATTTCAATCTCGAATACCAATAGCGGCGGAAATTCAATCATAATGGAAAATAATTATGAGGGAGAAAAAATAACACTCACTACCTTAGATAAGTTTGTATTGGAAAATGGGATAGAAAAAGTAGATTTTATTAAGGCAGATATCGAAGGAGCCGAACGGGATCTGTTGAAAGGGGCAACGTATGTATTAAAAACTTTTTCGCCGAAACTGGCTATCTGCACCTACCATTTGCCGGACGATCCGCAAGTATTGGAAAAAATAATCCGGAATGCAAACCCGACCTATACCGTAGTACATCTTAGACATAAATTATTTGCAACTGTTGTAAAATAGAAGAAAAATTCTTTCAAAAACATATTTATAAAATAGGATTTATTAAAAATTTGTGAACATTTATGGAGAAAATGAACCCGTTTACCGGCATAAAAAATCGTATCAGAACGAATGCAATTCTACTTGGTGATTTATTAAGAAGTACATTATTGAACAGCCCTCGATATCATGATGCTAGTCGGCTTGAGCCTTATGGTTTTAAAGTATATTCCCAAAATGATGAAGACGGTATCATTCAAGAAATATTTAACCGTATTGGGATAACATCCAAAACATTTGTCGAATTTGGAGTCGGCGACGGTTTGGAAAACAATACGGCTTATTTGCTGATGCAAGGCTGGAAAGGATACTGGATTGAAAGTGATTCTGCCCTTGCCGCAAGGATAAAAGACACATATAAACGTGCAATCAACCGTTCACAGCTATCCATTGACAAATCATTTGTAACGAAAAATAATATTAATTCATTAATAAGCAAATATTTTACCGGAGAGATTGATTTGTTAAGCATAGACATTGACGGAAACGATTACCATGTTTGGAAAAGTATAGAATGTATAAATCCACGAGTAGTAGTTATTGAGTATAACGCGAAGTTTCCGCCTCCCTGCTCTGTTATCATGGAATATGATGAAAATTATTGTTGGGACTGGAGTGATAAAATGGGTGTGAGTTTACAGGCTGTTACAGACTTAGGAGAATCTTTAGGCTATCAGTTAGTCGGGACAAATCTAAATGGAGTGAATGCTTTTTTTGTAAGGAAAGATATTATACTTCAGAAAGAAAAGAATCTTTTTCCTTTACCTGCTACAGCCGAAAATTTATATAATCCGGCGCGTTATTATTTAATCTTTTCGAATGGCTTTCCGGCAAAACATTTTCTGGGATAAATGTTTAAACACCAGTTACCGTATGGCAATTCCAAAAAAAATTCACTGGTGCTGGTTAAGCGGCGATCCGTTGCCTCCCATGCTGCAAAAATGTATTCGTTCATGGAAACGGGTGTTGCCCGATTATGAAATCATCTGTTGGGATATGCAACGCTTCGATATTCATTCCGTAAAGTTTGTCGAGCAAGCCTGTGCCGCACGTAAATGGGCGTTTGCCGCCGACTATATCCGGTTGTATGCCCTGTACACGGAAGGTGGGATTTACCTGGATTCCGATGTAATGGTATTTAAAAAATTCGACCGCTTTCTGCACTATGCTGCGTTTAGCGGGATTGATTATGTACCGCATTGGATTGCAGTCAGAAACGAGAAACACAAATACTTGGGCTATGGCATTCAAGCAGCGGTGATCGGCGCTGAAAAAGGCAATCCATGGATAAAAATGTGCATGGAACACTATCATGATAAAGATTTTACGTTTGAAAACGAAATGACCGACGCCGGAATTGCACCGGAAGTGCTTGCCCATTACGCTCATACCGGTTTCGGATTCCAGTACGACAAAGATTGTGCTCAGCCGCAATACCTGAAGGGAAACATCGCCCTTTTCCCACCCTGGGTATTTGCCAATATGTTTTTGGAAGCGAATTTAAACTCCTATGTGTTGCATTTAGGAGAATATTCATGGGGCGACAATGGCCGCCGGTCACATTCCCGCCTAAGAAAATTTTACCGGAAATTGTGTTCCGCTAACCGTTTTTTTGCCATGATGCACTACCTCCGGAAACGCTGGATAAAAAAACTCACCGGAAAAAGATAAGCTATGCGGAATCTCCTTTTCGTTTCGAGCAATGATATTAATCCCCTGAATGGCGGCATAGACCGGGTGATCGATGTCCTTGCCGGCGAATTTTCCCGTCATCCGGAATATAACTGTTTCCTCGCTTATTTTCAGGACTTGCCCGGTTCTTCAACGGCATTTAAGAAAAAAATGAAAATCGACCGGAAACACGCCGAACAAACATGCCGGGATTTTATTGTCGCCAATCACATCCATATTATTCTTGTCAACATTTTGGTGGCAAGCAATTTCAAATTTATTTTGCCGATTTTATACGCGATAGCAAAAGAACAGGCGCTCTGTAAAATCGTTTTCGTTTATCATAACCAACCCGGTTTTGAAAAAGAAAAGATGAAAATCGATGTCTATTTGCATCGTATCTTTCGGGGAAAAGATCGCGTTTCAAATCTAAAAAACTTGGCCATACAGATTATAACCGGTTTTTGTGGGGAAAAGACCGTTCGAAAATGCTTCCGGGAAAAATACCGGTTGATATACCGCTATTCCGACAAAATAGTTTTGCTCGCTCCGTCGCACTTTCCGTTATTTGCTTTTTGTGCAGACATTCCCGTAGATGATAAACTGGTCGCTATCGGGAATTTCCTCTCTTTTCCGGCCGCTATCGGAAAAGACGAGATAAAGGAAAAAGATAAAACCGTATTGATTGTCTCCCGCATGGAAGAAAAACAAAAACGAATATCTCTGGCATTAAAAATCTGGGAGAACATCGAAAAATTAAACATACACCAAGAATGGAAATTAATCATTCTGGGAAGCGGTATCGATGAAACTTATTACCGGAAAACCGCTGAAAAAAAACAGTTGAAACGAGTTTCATTCGAGGGCGCCCATTTACCGGAAGCCTGGTACCGGAAATCTTCCATTTTTATGATGACGTCAGCCTATGAAGGTTTTCCATTAATATTGACCGAATCTCTGCAAATGGGCGTATTACCGGTTGCTTTCGACAGTTTCAGCGCGCTGCATGATATTATTACCGACGGATATAACGGTTTTATCATTCCCAACAATGATATTACGGCCTATACCAACCAATTGTTGCAACTGATGGATAGCGAAGAACAACGATTGTCCATTGCCCGAAATGCAATCGACAGTTCAAAGACGTTTGAACTGTCAGGAATAGTGGAACAATGGTTCGGTTTATTTAACGAATTGTTTCAAACTAAATAACAGCACTAAAAAATTGATTATATGTATTTCAAACTCAAGCCAAGCGATCCGAATCCGCGTTTAAAAAGGAAGATTTATCTTCGATATATTTATTGGATGGTTAACAGGATACTGAAAACGCCTTCGTCTTCCCTTTTCTCCGGTAAATTTTCGAACGAACCGTTGCCTGAAGATAACGATGAGTTGGCAATCATTACCGTTGCATTCAATAATTTGGATGTACTGCAATTCCAGCGCCGGTCGTTGAAACACCTCAAAGACAAAAACTACAGTCACCTGATAGCCGACAATTCAAATGATTGGGAGCAGTCGAAAGCGATAGCCGCTTTTTGCGAGCAAGAAAATATTTCCTACATCCGTTTACCCAAAAGTCGCAGGCTGGATGCCATATCCGGTTCATGGTCCCACGGAGCAGCCCTGAACTGGCTCTATTATCACTATATCCTTCCAAGAAAACCCAAGTATTTTGGGTTTATCGATCATGATATTTACCTGATTCGACCGGTTGAAATCAAAAACAAAATAGGCAATCAACGATTTTATGCACATAGGGGAACACAGGAAAATAACATGTATTGGTTATGGCCCGGCCTGATGTTTTTTGAAACAGGATTTTTACAAAATTTACCGGTTAATTTCCTTCCCTGTCGCGTGGATGGGCTTTATATGGATACCGGTGGTTCGATGTGGTGTATTTTATATTCGAAATTAGATACCGGCAAACTCCGGTTTGCCGAGTCTCAAAATTATACTTTGACGGAATTAGGCTACGACAATGATTCCATTGTTAGTTTTATGGACGACTGCTGGTTTCACAGCGGTAGCGCCGGCTACAGAAACGATGATATAACAAAATACCATACGATTGTTGCCGACATTCTAAAAGCGTATTTGTGATGTAAAAAATAATCCTCTTTCCGGCTCCGAATCAGACGCTCGTCTGAGGTCGTCTCAGACGCTCATCTGAGGTCGCCTCAGACGCCCGTCTGAGGCGACCTCAGATACGGCTCTGAGACCGGACGCTTACATATAAAGCGACTTTATACGTGCGTATAAAGCGACTTTATATGTGCGTATAAAGCGGCTTTATATGTACGTATAAAGCGACTTTATACGTGCATATACAAATTTATACTTCGGTGATTTCAAACCGGTCTTTGCCGGTGAACACGTAGTCCGGGAAAAGAACGTGGTAATAATTGATAAAATGAAGCACAGCATCCAAAATACTATGGGAAAAAGAAACCTTAACCCACATTGCAGCACCATCCCCTCCAAAACATTAAAAATTTGAAAAAGTTCATCTATTGGATTGGCTATACGGCCTGTGGAGGCAGGTAAATGTTAAATTTTCATTGATTGGGCATCAAAAACCCGAAAAACCCCCATTGTGTGGCCCCCGGCTTTTAGGAGATAAACGCCATCTATCACTACCTTTGCGGTCATGTTTATCAAGGCAGTACAAAAACG
>JAISNS010000280.1 GCA_031276105.1 Dysgonamonadaceae bacterium | reverse complement strand
TAACTTTGCAAACTCAATAAAAACAAGTAGAATGGCAAAAGAAATAAAAGAACTTACACCAAGAGACGAAAATTATTCCCAATGGTACAACGATTTGGTTATCAAAGCTGATTTGGCCGAGAACTCGGCTGTGCGCGGTTGCATGGTTATCAAACCCTACGGGTATGCAATCTGGGAAAAAATACAACGACAATTAGATGATATGTTTAAGGAAACCGGGCATGTCAATGCTTATTTCCCGTTGTTTATCCCAAAATCTTTTTTGAGTAAAGAAGCCGACCACGTAGAAGGTTTTGCGAAAGAATGTGCGGTCGTAACACATTACCGCCTGAAAAACGATCCGAACGGAAAAGGCGTCGTCGTCGATCCGGAAGCCCGGCTGGAAGAAGAATTGATTGTTCGCCCAACTTCGGAAACCATTATTTGGAATACTTACAAAGGTTGGATACAATCGTACCGCGACTTGCCGATTTTGGTCAATCAATGGGCGAATGTTGTTCGCTGGGAAATGCGCACCCGTTTGTTTTTACGGACGGCGGAATTTCTTTGGCAAGAAGGACATACCGCTCATGCTACCCAAGAAGAAGCGTTGGAAGAAACCGTAAAAATGTTGAACGTATATGCCGAATTTGCCGAAAAATACATGGCCTTGCCGGTTATCAAAGGCGTAAAAACGTTCAGCGAGCGATTTGCCGGCGCTTTGGAAACCTATTGCATCGAAGCTTTGATGCAGGACGGGAAGGCTTTGCAGGCCGGAACCTCTCATTTCCTCGGCCAAAATTTTGCCAAAGCTTTTGATGTACAGTTTATCGACAAAGAAGGAAAACGCGAATATGTATGGTCTACCTCGTGGGGCGTCTCCACCCGTTTGATGGGCGCGTTAATCATGTCTCACTCAGACGATAACGGGCTGGTACTGCCGCCCCGGTTAGCCCCTTACCAAGTAGTGATCGTCCCGATTTACAAGACCGACGAACAACTGGCACAAATTGACACTTGTGTCGCCGGAATCGTTTCGGCTTTGAAAGCCTTAAATATCAGCGTGAAATACGACAATGCCCAAAATAAAAAACCCGGATGGAAATTCGCCGAATACGAATTAAAAGGCGTTCCGGTTCGTTTGGCCATCGGTGCGCGTGATTTGGAAAATGGTACCGTTGAGGTAGCGCGGCGCGATACGTTGACAAAAGAAACCCGAACTTCAGAAAATATAGCCGTTTATGTCAAACAATTATTGGAAGACATCCAAGCCAATATTTACCAAAAAGCCTGCGATTACCGTACTTCAAAAATAATTACGGTAGATACTTACGAAGAATTTAAGGAAAAAATTGAAGAAGGCGGTTTTATTTTGGCGCATTGGGATGGAACGATCGAAACGGAAGCGCTTGTTAAAGAAGAAACTAAAGCGACCATTCGTTGCATTCCTTTAGATGGAGATCAAACGCCGGGCAAATGCATGGTAACCGGCAAACCTTCGGCACAACGGGTGATTTTCGCCCGATCTTACTGACGCAACTCACTAATATCCAACATAAACGGAAACTATTGAGTTATGGTGTCGGATTTATACAAAACTATTTCAAAACCATCGGAAGGATATTTGACCGAGCAACGAAGCAAATTCATTTCCTGCGCGTTGCCGGTGACAAACCCTGAAGAAGTAAAGGCAACAATCGACGCTTTCCGTAAACAGTATCACGACGCCCGACATGTTTGTTGGGCGTACATGTTGGGAGCAGAACGGACGCAATTCCGCTTCAACGACGACGGCGAACCCTCTTCGACAGCCGGAAAACCCATCCTTGGCGTTATTAATTCCAACGAATTGACAAATGTATTGATTGTTGTTGTCCGCTATTTCGGAGGCGTCAAATTAGGAACCAGCGGCCTGATTGCCGCTTACCGTGCCGCCGCACAGGATGCAATTGCTCATGCGAAAATCATCGAACGAACGGTGGACGAAACGTTCTCCATCGCCTTTGAATATCCCGTCCTGAACAGCGTGATGAAAATAATCAAAGAAGAAAACCCACAAACGCTGTCACAAATGTTTGATACGAATTGCCAAATGGTTTTGCAAATCAGAAAAAGCGAATCGGAACGGTTAAAAGAAAAACTGTTGAAAATAAATTCTTGCAGGATTATTTCATAACTCCATAAAGTTGTACTTTGCTTGCCGGGTTTTCCAGCGTTCCCGGGCATAAGCCTGCATATCCGGAATGGTATCCTTTTCGTCCACGATTTCGAGTCCCAACAGCGTTTCGATAATATCCTCCATCGTTACAATTCCGTCCAAACCGCCGTATTCGTCCACAATCAAGGCGATATGTTCTTTTTTTTCCAACAATTTTTCCCACAGCGCAAAGAGGATGATGGTGTTGGGAACAATCACGATCTCCCGTTTAATATTTTTCAATTGCAAATTATGTTGATTTTCAGTCAGTTTCTCCAGAACGGCCTGCCGGAAAACATAACCGGTTACATTATCTTCGTTTTCCGAGTAAACCGGAATGCGTGAATATTTCAGGTAATCCTTGCTTTTCAGAAAATCGTTGAGCGACAAATTTTCGTCGGCAAGGGCAACCACCACGCGCGGAGTCATTATTTCCCTGACTCCTACGTTTTTAAGTTTCAACAGGTTTTGTATAATCCGGTTTTCTTTCTCGGAAAAAATGCCTTCGCCGACGCCGATATTGGTCAGAGCGGCAATTTCTTCCCGACTGGTGGTTTGTTCCAGTTTGTTTTTTGAAATCAATCTCGTGATCACGGCCGAAGCAATCACCAAAGGATAGGTAATGATAATCATCCCTTTAATTATATAAGTGGTGATCATCGTCAAGTTCCTCCAGTAGTTGGCGCCGATGGTTTTGGGAATAATTTCGGTAAAAACTAAAATCAAAATGGTCATAGCTGCCGACGCAATACCGAACGACGCTTCTCCAAATACTTTAATTGCCTGTGCGCCAACTCCGGCCGCACCGACAGTATGCGCAATCGTATTCAGTGACAAAATGGCGGATAACGGCTTGTCGATGTCGTTTTTTAAAACTATAAAGCTTGTTGCCCAACGGTTTCCCTCTTCCTGTTTGACAATCAGGAACGATTGTGGCGTCGAAAGCAATACCGCCTCCATAATCGAGCACAAAAAGGATATAAACAAAGCGATAAACAAATAAACTAAAAGAACTATCATACATATAAATTAAAATTCAGATTAAATTTTTAATAAGTAAATCTTTGTTTTGCAAAAACATATCTTTCCTTGTTTGAAGTATTGCTTCCCATTCGGGATGAAAAACATGTTTATTATCTACTTTAAAATTTTCGGAACCATGCCGGTCAATTTTTGTGAATAAATATTCCAACGTGATTTTATTAATATCTATAGCCGGCTGATAATAAGGATAATCGTCTTCATTTTTAATCTCATGAATAATTTCAAGCTCAACCAAATGATATAAAATGCGTTTAGTCAAACGAATGGGTATCTTATATTCGGACGAAATTTCCATAGCCGTATAGGGTTTTGCTTCCTTTTCAAAACGCTTAACAATAAGTGTTGTAATTGTTAAGACAAGAAAATCTAAATATCTTCTTGAAATATTTTTACTGTCGTTTTCAAACTCGAAATTTTGAATATTTTGCCCGGCATACGCAATTTCGGCGCCAATCAGGCAAATCATCCACGACAGTTGCACCCACAACAGCAATAATGGAATTAAAGCGAAACTTCCGTAGATGGCGTTGTATTTCGATACCCACATTTGCCCGTTAATATAAAGATATTGAACGATTTGAAACCCAATAGCGGCTAAAATTCCGGCATAGAAAGCATGTTTGAACCGCACTTTCGTATTGGGCATAAACAGATACAAGCCCGTAAAAGCAAATATGGAAATAATCCAGGGCGCGACTGTGATGATAATTTCATACACCGGCATCAGAAGCTGATGATATTTCAACGTATTGAAAGTGGTGGCAAAAAAAATGGATATGCCCGAAGAGCAAACCAAAAAAATCGGCAGAAACAGGAACGTAGAAAAATAATCCGTAAACCGGCGAACAATACTTCGTCCTTTGGAAACTTGCCAAATCATATTGAATGTATTTTCAATGCCCGAAATAAGATTGAAAACCGTATAAAACAATAGGAGAAGCCCTAAACCCAAAAAAAGACCATCTTTTGTTTGTTGCATATAAGAATTGACAAATGTCAACATCCTAAAAAGTATTTCTTTTTGTCCGGGAAAATATTCAAACAGTTGACTTTCGACAATATTCCGAAAACCGAACCCTTTGGCAATGGCCAACAATACCGCCAAGAGCGGAATAAGAGAAAGGAACGTACTGTAAGTGAGAGCGGAAGCGTTGCGCGGCAAATTATCCTCCTGATAACGTCTGACGGCTAAGAGGATAACTTTGATTACCGTATAGCCTTTTCGTTTCGTATTACTGAGTTCGGAAGGGACAATACGCCAAACATCTTCCGTAAGAAATTTCCAGAATTTCCTTATAATACCGGGTATATCATTTATTTTCAGCATAGATTCATTAAAAAAGCAGTCAATCTGTAAGCCGGATTCTGTACTTGTCAACAACAAGCGTCTGTCATTTATCTCGATTTAATGTCGCCATTAAACTCCAGCAATCTACCCCCCGGCATCGAACGAGTAATTCTACATGCGCCGGTGTACATGATTTTGCAACCCCTAAGTGGTACGGCTTCCTGATATTGCTATAGGAACCGGTAAGCTCTTACCTCACCTTCTCACCCTTACCTTCCGAAGAAGGCGGTTATTTTCTTCTACTTAACTCTGCTCTCACAAACAGCTATCCGTTAGATAGTAGGGTACTCTGTGTTGTCCGGACTTTCCTCTTTTTGTATCAAAAAGCGACAGACCGATCGACTGCCCGGCAAAGATAAACATTTTTAGGGAATATTGAAATCAGTGTAGTGTTATTTTTATTATAATATAAAAGTTCATCCTTTTATTTACAAATGTAAATTACGGGAAGTTACATTTGTAATTAAATCGAATTTTCAACATGAAAATGAGCTATTCTGCCTCAAGCGCGTACCGGTTCTTTTGAATTACCTCAATAGATGCCAAATCACCGCAATTATTATTTACATGCTTTGTATAATCAATTAAATACCAATGTTTTAAGCAAAAATCATAAACCTTTGCTTGCAAAATTGCTTTCGAATGAAAAATAAGTTGAGAAATACATGTAAATTTTAACTTTTTTGTATTTTATTTCTGCTATAATCAGCAAAATAATGATACTTATAAGAAGAAACGCTTTAGATACCTACAAAAAACTGTAATTTTTTGTAGGTAAAATTTACCGCTTAGCCAAACTGTTTTAGTATCAATACCCTGAAATTATTTCATATAGATACATTTCCAAATTAAAAATAAATATACTATTTTTGCATCATACAGAAACGATATGAGAATTGTAACGCATTGAATAAAAATGACTTCATATAAAACAACCATCCTCCTCCTGATTGTATATGCTTTGGGATTGGCGGCAGCTACATTTATCGAAAAATATTGGGGAACAACAGTAGCCAAACTGATTATTTATTATTCCCCCGTATTCTTTTTTTTGCAGATACTCCTGATAATCAACTTTATTGCATCATCCATTCATCACCGGCTCTTCCAAAAGAAAAAATGGGGATTTATGACTGTCCATACGGCTTTAATAGTGATTCTGGCCGGAGCGCTGACAACGCATATTTGGAGCAAAGAAGGAACTGTCCATTTGCGGGAAGGCGAAAGCGTCGGCGACATGCTAATTCAAACCGGTAAAGGCGAATTTCGTCATGCCCTGCCGTTCCGTTTGGAGTTGAAAAAATTTACCGTAACCCGTTATCCGGGGTCTTCCAGTCCTTCGGGATTCGAAAGCGTCGTGATTGTTCATGCAGACAATCAATCGTTCGAAAAAACAATAGCGATGAATAAAGTCCTTGATTTCAAAGGATACCGTTTTTTCCAAGCTTCGTACGACAAAGACGAAAAAGGGTCTATCCTATCGGTCAACCGGGATGTTGCCGGACGAAATATCAGCTATACCGGTTATACTTTGCTGATTGCCGGATTTATCTTGTGTTTCTTCGGGAAAAATTCGCGTTTCCGTCAACTTTCCCGTGCGCTGAAAGGAGGAATGATAGCTCTTCTATGCTTGTTATCTTTTCCGTTACAGGCTCAGAATCATTCGTTTTCCGAAAAAATAAAAACCATGTTTCAGGAAAATAAAATAAATGCAGAACATGCCGCTCTATTCGGAACCTTGCCTATGCAATCCATGGACGGACGCTTGGAACCGGTCAATACTTTTGCTTCGGAAGCGCTTCGCAAACTGCATCATTCGGATAAAATAGGCGGACTTAATCCGGAACAATTCCTGCTGAGCCTCTTGACTTTGCCGGAGTGGTGGATGCATGTTCCATTTATTCATTTACCCAACAAAGATATTGCCCAACGCTACAATCTTACGGAAAAACAATGCGCTTATAATGAACTGTTTGATAAGAACGGTAATTACAAATTGGAAAATGCGTTGAATGAAATTTTCTACAAACCGCCTTCGCAGCGTTCCCGTTTCGAAAAAGATTTAGTGAAATTAGATGAACAGGTCAACATTTTTTATCAACTGATTAACAGGGAAATGCCGGCTATTTTTCCGGCAGAAAATGCAGAAAATCATCGCTGGGAAACTTCCAACGAGTTGCTGGACGAATACACGGCTAATCTTTTACTTGGCTTGCAAAGCGGCAATTGGAATACGGCCAATCAAACTCTGGAAGCGATTCGCGCCTACCAAAAAGAAAAAAGTACATTAGCTATTGACAGTCAAAAGATAAAAGCGGAATTACTCTACAATCGACTGAATATATTTGCCCAAGCTAAAAAAATATACCTGATTGCCGGGGGATTGCTGCTCGTATTAGCTTTCATTTTGCTCTTCCGTCGATCGGCAACCGGACTGAAATGGCTTATTCGCCTGTTGGCAAGCATCATTTTCGTAAATGTCCTCTACCATTTATCCGGTATAGGTCTGCGTTGGTATATAGGCGGTTATGCTCCATGGAGCAACTCATACGAAACGATGATTTACGTTTCGTTCATCACCGTGGTCGCCGGCCTGTTTTTTATCCGGCGAAGCATCCTGACTTTTGCCTTGGCAAGCCTTTTCGGAGGAATTATCCTCTTTGTCGCCGGATTGAACTGGATGGATCCGCAAATCAGTCCCTTAGTACCCGTCCTCAAATCGCCATGGCTAATGATTCACGTTGCGGTAATTGTCGCCGCTTACGGTTTTTTCGGCATCAGCTTTCTGCTGGGAATCACCAACTTGCTGCTATTGTTCGCAGGCAAAGGGAATAAACGCACGCCGCTTCATCTCCGTATCCGGGAGTTGAGCATTGTCAATGAAATGTCGTTGTGGCTCGGTTTAGCCCTGATGACTACCGGCACTTTTCTGGGCGCTGTTTGGGCAAACGAGTCGTGGGGACGCTATTGGGGCTGGGATCCCAAAGAAACTTGGGCGCTGGTTACGGTAGTCGTTTATGCCATCGTAACCCATTTGCGTTTGGTGAAAAAATGGGATAATCCACTGTTGTTCAACTTAATGTCGGTATTTGCTTTTGCATGCGTACTGATGACCTATTTCGGCGTAAACTACTTCCTGAGCGGAATGCATTCCTATAATTAAAGAACGGCTGCCTCGAAATTACTTCCAAGACAGCCGCTTCGCACAATTTTTAGTTTTTAGTTTATTCTGCCGATACGCACC
>JAISNS010000192.1 GCA_031276105.1 Dysgonamonadaceae bacterium | reverse complement strand
CAGACGGGAAAACCCTTACCTGTATTCTTCCCTCCAATCCTGCGGGTGAAGTGGATATCATAATAACAATGGACGACGCTACAATCTACCGCTTTGCCAAAGTATTTGAGTTTAATTAAAAATTAAGAATTAAGAATTAGGAATTGCGCGAAGCGCGGTAAATAACCGCCGCTTTGCGCCGTTTTTAGTTTTTATCTTTTAGTTTTTAGTTCTAAACGATTCCGCTGAATCCCATAAATGCCATTGCCAGAATCCCGGCCGTAATCAGTGCGATGGGCGCTCCTTGCATCGCTTTAGGTACGTGCGTTAATGACAACTGCTCGCGGATACCGGCGAAAATGATTAACGCCAAGCCGAACCCGGCAGCGGAAGAAATGGCGAACACCACCGAAGTCAGCAAATCATACTCTTTCATAATCACCATCAAAACGACTCCGAATATGGCGCAATTGGTTGTAATCAAAGGTAAAAAAACGCCTAAAGCCTGATACAACGCCGGTGACGCTTTTTTCAGTATCGTCTCCACCATTTGTACCAAAACGGCGATAATCAATATAAAACAAATGGTTTGCAAGTATCCCAAACCGAAAACATCCAATACGTATTTTTGAATCAAATAAGTAACGATTGTCGAAAGCGTCATCACAAAAGCTACGGCGCTCGACATCCCCAAGGCGGTTTCTACTTTCTTCGACACACCCAAAAAAGGACAGATACCCAAAAACTGAGCCAGCACAATGTTATTGACAAAAACGGCGGCAATAAAAATCAGTAAATATTCCATCAATCTTTCGTTTTTATTTTGTTAATCAAAGCAATCAAATACCCCAGCACAATAAATCCTCCGGGAGCCAGAATAAATAGCAGCGAACCGTAAGCATCCGAATAAACAAGTAGCCCAAACAACTTGCCGGTACCCAGAAATTCGCGTATCATCCCCAAAAGCGTCAAAGCCAGCGTGAAGCCCAAACCCATGCCCAACCCGTCGAGCAGGGAAAAGAAAATATTGTTTTTGGACGCAAAGGCTTCCGCCCGCCCCAAGACAATACAGTTGACGACAATCAACGGAATAAACAGTCCCAAACTTTCGTAAAGCGCCGGAACATACGCCTCCATCAACAATTGAATAATAGAGACGAAGGTCGCGACCAGCACAATGTAGGCCGGAATTCGTACCTGATCGGGAATCAGGTTTTTGACGGACGATATCGCGGCATTGGAACAAATCAAAACGAAGGCAGTGGCTAATCCCATCGACAAACCATTGATAGCCGACGAAGTAGTACCCAGCGTCGGACACATGCCCAACAATAAAACAAACGTCGGGTTTTCACGGATGATACCGTTCAGTAAAATCTTCAAACTTTTCATTCTTCACCTCCTTTTTTTGTATCGCCGGTCGCCCCCGATGAGGCGTCGGTGGTTGCGCCCGACGAAGCATCGGTCGCGACGCCGGAAAAAGCAGCGTAAGCGCGGTTTACGGCAGCCAAAAACGCTCGCGACGATATAGTCGCCCCCGTAATGGCGTCGACCGTTCCGTTGTCTTTCGTCACCTTCAGGGTGGTTTGCGACAGGTCGGCGCCGAGGATGTTCTGCCGGTTTTTGTCCGTCCGGAACCATTCTTCCATCTTCGACCCCAGACCGGGCGTTTCGCTGTGTTCCAATACTTTGTAATTAATCAATTTCCCGGAAATATCCAGCCCGGCAATGATTTTAATTTCACCCGAAAACCCGTTCATGGAATGGCTCTCGACAGCGGCGCCGACTAATGCTCCCTGTTTTTTGGCGGGATATATTTTCAAGGAATCGCCGGCCGGCAGGGGCGCCCAATAGGCTTCTTCGGCCGGGGAATTGTCGAAATCCGGAAGAACCGCCTGAAGCGCATTTTCCAGTTTAATCTTTTTAGCTGCCGCAACAGGCTCGCGCGTAAGCTCGTTCATCGCGGCCAAAATGCCCCCGCTGATTATACATATTGCGCTGAGCGATAAAAACAGGTTACGAAACGATGACGTCAATTTATTCATTATTTTTAATTCTTAATTTTTAATTCTTAAACCGTTCGGGTTTGACATACCTGTTAATTAACGGCGTAAAAGCATTCATGATCAGAATAGCAAACGACAGGCCTTCGGGATAAGCGCCGAACAGACGGATAACTACGGTGATAATGCCGATTCCTGTGCCGTAGATAATCATTCCTTTCCCGGTCATGGGCGAAGTAACGTAATCGGTTGCCATGAAAATAGCGCCCAGAAGCAATCCGCCCGACAAAACGTGCAGCGCCGGATGGGCATATAATGCCGGATCGACCCCATGCATAATTCCCGTAAATAGGGCTACGGTTGCAATGACGGATAGCGGGATGTGCCAGGTAATGATTTTCCGCCAAAGCATATAGATGAGTCCGATTAGCAAGGCAATCGCACTGACTTCGCCCAGACTTCCGCCGATTTTCCCGGACAGGAGGGCGCTGTAAGCCGGAAGATCGCCGAAATGTCCTTTAATCATCTCAAGCGTTGTTGCGCCCGTCACGGCGTCGGTGTATGTCGGTGGGAAAAAACCGGGTTCCGGCCAATCGGTCATGGGCGCAGGGAAGGATATTAACAGGAAAACCCGCCCGACCAACGCCGGATTGAAAATATTGTTGCCCAATCCGCCGAACGACATCTTCCCTATGCCTATCGCGACTAATGCCCCGATCAGGATAATCCACGCCGGCAAATTGGACGGAAGATTGAACGCCAAAAGCGTGCCCGTCAAGATAGCCGATCCGTCGCCAATCGTTGTTTTCCCTTTAAGGAGGAAGCGCTGAATCAAATATTCGAACAAAACACAGGAAAGAACGGAAAGCAGGGTAACAATCAACGCGCCCAAACCAAAGTAAACCAGCGAAACAATCCACGCCGGCGCCAAAGCGACAAGCACGCCATACATGTTTTTCTCAATGCTGTCGCCGCTGTGGATGTGGGGCGAAGGAGATATAATTAATTTCATACGTAAATGAGTTTATAAGTTATGAATTATGCGTTACGGGCTTCCTGTTTTCTGACTTCGTTTTTTCCCATCCGGATATGATCCAGTATCGGGCGATGAGCCGGACAGGTATAACTGCAGGAGCCACATTCGATACAGTCCATGACCCGGTTTTTTTTCATCAGTTCCCACTGCTTAAATTCGGAAATATTCATCAAATAATTAGGCTCCAAACCCATGCAACAGATAGCGACGCATTTGGCGCAACGGATACAGTTGCGCGACGATTGCCGCTGGGCTTCCTGCGAAGCGATAAGCAAAATACCGGAAGTGCCTTTGGTAACCGGAATGTCGGCATTAATCAAGGCGCGTCCCATCATGGGGCCTCCTCCGATGATTTTTCCGGTATCTTCCGGAAGGCCTCCCGCGTATTCGATGAGATGGCGGACTGGGGTGCCGATTCTTACCCGGAGGTTGCACGGATTTTTTATTTGTTTTCCGGTAACGCTTACTACCCGCTCGATTAAAGGTTTATTCCTTACGATGGCTTCATAAACCGCGAAAACCGTTCCGATATTATCGACGATAGCGCCTTCGGAAATAGGGAGCGCCCCGCTTGCCACGCGCCGGCCGGTGATGGCGTCGATCAGTTGCTTTTCACCGCCTTGCGGATAACAGACTTTCAGGGGAACGATTTCGACGCCGGGATAATGCGGCGCTAACGCGGAAAGTTTTTCTATTGCGTCGCGCTTATTATTTTCGATTCCGATACAGGCTCTTTCCACTTGGCAGGCCTGCATCAAGAGGCGGACGCCGGTCAGGATTTCTTCGCTTTTTTCGAGCATCAGGGCATGGTCGGCGGTGAGATACGGTTCACATTCCGCTCCGTTGATGATCAATACGTCGGCCTTGCATCCCGGAGGAGGCGTCAGTTTGACGTGCGTGGGAAACATGGCGCCGCCCAGCCCGACGATTCCGGCTTTTTTGATTCGTTCGATTATTTCTTCAGCCGGCAAATCGTCTGTTGGGAGCGTTTGGCCTTCCCGCAAAATAGCGTCTTCCCAAACATCGTCTTTCACGTCGATCACGACGGCTTGTTTCCGGTATCCGCCGGCGTCTGCCACATCGTCGATTTTACTGACTACGCCCGATACGGACGAATGGATACGGGCTGAAATAAATCCGGAGGCTTCGGCAATCAACATGCCTGTCCTGACTTCGTCGCCTTTGGCAACAAGCAGTTTGGCGGGCGCTCCCGCATGTTGGGAGAGGGGAATAACGACCTGTCCGGGCACGGGAAGAACAACCGGTTTCCCGCCTGCCGATAATTTACATTCCGGCGGATGGATGCCTCCGATATGAAAGGTTTTCAACATGATTCTATTTTATTTTTTATATGTTCAACAATGGCTGATGTGGGACATTCGGCCACACATTGGCCGCAGAGGATACACTTTTCTTCGTCGATGCGTGCCAGGTTGTTTTCGAGGGTAATTGCTTGGGAAACGCAGATTTTAACGCATTTGGAACAGGCAATGCAGGCGGCGGCGCAGGCTTTACGGGCAACCGCTCCTTTTTCTTTATTCATGCAGGCAACATACACGCGGTGCGAATCGGGGCCTTTTTTTAGCATCCGGATCAATTGTTTGGGGCAAGCCTTGGCGCAAGCGCCGCAAGCGGTGCAGCGGGCTTCATCTATTTCGGGCAATAACGTTTCCGGGTGAATCCGGATGGCATTGAAGTTGCAGACGGCCACGCAATCGCCCATCCCCAGACAGCCATACGAACAGCCGGTTTCGCCTCCGTAGAGCAACGATGCGGCGGCACAAACGGAGAGTCCGTCGTAACGGTTGAGGCGTGGTCGTTTTTCACACCGTCCGTTGCAATGCAGAACGGCGATGCGCGGGTCGGACCGTTCGACGGTTTTACCCAGGATACCGGCAAGGCGGGTCATCGTTGCGGCGCCTCCCACGGGACACAGCAATCCGTCGAGCGAAGAAGCGGCGACACAGGCCGCTGCAAATCCGGAACATCCCGGATAACCGCACCCGCCACAGTTGGCGGCGGGTAAAATGGCCTGTATTTCGGCAATGCGCGGGTCTTCCCGGACTTCAAATTTTTTAGAAACAATATAAAGCACAATCGCGCTGATGATACTGATTAGACCTAACGATAATACGGCGGGTAAGATGAAATCCATGAATTTTTATTGAATGATGAAAGTGAATTTTTGTTTTAATTTATCTCTGAAAAAATAAAGTGACAGGTAATAGCCTGTCATGGTAAGCAGTACGGTCAGCGCCATGAATGTCTCTCCCCGACCGGCCAGCGAAGCGAGGAAAAGAACCGCCATTATAAGAATCAGGGGAAGGACGAAGGCAACAAACACGGCTGCCAATCCCATAGATGCTTTTGAGGCAAGACATACCTTATCTCCCGTCTTATAATTTCCTGAAGTATAGGGAACTTGTATTTGTTTTTCCTGCGCTCCGGCCATACCGCACGATTTTCGCGAGCCGCATCCCGCGCAAGCGTTTTCATTATTGATCAGTACCGATAAAATTCCGTCTTGAACGGCAGTTATGGTACCCTGTAATAATTCATTTTGCATGGAGTAATTGTTTTTAAATAATGCGCTGTGTGCGTACACAAATTTTTTTGCAAATATAGTATATATTTTCTAACCTGAAAAAATTTATTCCTTTTTCCGGCGATTCGGGAATGAAGAGTAATTATACTTCACACGGCATGGTTTTGTGCATAGCCAAAAAACAGCCTCCTCCTGCAAATTACACAAGTAAAAAAGAATGAGAACCTGTTTTCATAGTTTTACGGTTATTGATTTTCCGGCAATCGATTCGTTATGAAAACGGTCGACTGAAGTTACGACATATTGATACGCTTTTTCGCCGGTTTCATAAGGCAAAAGATACGAAACGTCCCGCGTAACCCGGACAATTTTAGAGGAATCGTCCAAATTGATTTTTTCATCTTCACCGAAACGGTAAATAAGGTAATATTGCGCATTTTTCGGGTTTTTCGGGTTGCCGTTCCTTTTCCATTGCAGGAAATAACCATCGGGCGTCCAGCGGGCTTTTAACGATTTTACGTCTTTCGGCGCTTTGGAATGTAAATGCAAATAAACCGG
>JAISNS010000123.1 GCA_031276105.1 Dysgonamonadaceae bacterium | reverse complement strand
AGGAACTGCGCCCAGAGCGATTCTTTTTCCGGCGGGGTCAAGACGTTTTCGCCGTGTTGTTTCCGGCTTTCCAACACTTCGGCGTCCGTCAGGCCGGTGTAATGATGTTTGTGTTCCATTTTTATTAATTAATTTATTGTTTTACTTTACTTGTTTACTCGTTTACTCGTCACTTGTCACTCATTTTTATGTTTCCCGTGTGCATGAGTTAAAAACAGCGCTGCCGCAATTAACAATATTCCGATGCCTAAAAATAAAAGGTCGCTGATATTTTCATACTTGATATTTAATGAATGTTCGAAGAACGAAACGATTAAAATCATCAGGATTACTTTTCCCAGCGAAGATTTCAGGTCGTCGATACTGTTTATTATAAGCCAGTTCGGACGGGAATCTTTTCGTTTACTCACAACGTCGATTTTGTTAATGAATAATTCGTAAATCCCCATGCTGAAAATAAGAAGCACGGTTGCAAAGAGATAACCATCGACCGACGAAACGAATATGGCCACCAAATGTTCCAAAGAATTTCCATCGATGAACGATTGCAAGCCTTTGATTACTTGATGCGTACTGGTGATAAACAGAACAATCGAAGCCAGCATAGCTCCGATGACGGCCAAAAAGGTAACGAACCTTGTGCCGTACAATATGGCTTCGAAAAACAAAACGGATTTGTTTTTGAAATGCAATATTTCGGGGAAATTGATGGATTTCTTCTTCAAATTGGCGAGCAAGGCTTTATCTATTTTGCCTAATTTGCCGTCGTACTGAATTTTGGCACGCAACCATTGCGCCTCGTTATCGTCTATTTCGCCGGGCGTTTCTTCGTCTTCCAAAAGAAAACCGGTAATGGAATCAATAAAAAAAGATTTCCACGCCGGGTGATTGTTTTTGTCGAGAAAAGCATCTTTCAATTCAAAGAGCAGACTTGCCTTTTCTTTATTTATGCCGTCACCGGCAATCAGCACTTCTTGCAGTTTTCCGATGGTTTGCTCATCAATCGCGCTTTGGGCGAGGATGGCGTTTTTTAGTTCGATTAAAGTACTCATATATTTATTTATTAAAATTTAAATGGGAATTGCCTATCACTTGTTATCGTTTTACCTTGTACTGTTTCTTCTTAGAAAAGTACAGGATTAACAAAAATGGTGGTAAAAATACAAAATAATTCTGATTTGAAACAATATAATAACCAAAATCTAAAAAATATAGCTAAATCTTTTTTTTGAGGCGCCGGAGAAAAATTTTCATCCATCCCCTACGGGGAAATAGGGAACAAGAAGGGGCGCCGTTTTTCTATTGATATGTATGCCCTAACGGGCAATAATTACGCCGTTAGGCGTTACATATCAATAGAAAATGAATATCAACATAACCGAATCTCCGACGGAGATTCATATGCAGGGCTGGGCGACGAGAGAGGCCTGCCGCAACCGGAAGCTGAAGCATCCGGTTAATAGAGTGTCGCCCCGGCGGGACTTGCCCAGCCACGACTGCCTGTTGCCGGTGAAGCCCCGCAGGGGCGACACTTGATTAACCGTATGCTTTAGCTTACGGAGGAAAGAGATAAAATCCGTGATTATCCGCCCCATCCGTGTCATCCGCGTTCTATTGCGCAACGGACACAAAAAAATATTTCGCGTGCGCGCTGTAATGTGTGTGTGTGAACCGGCAATAGAAAAAGCAATGTGGAAAATAGGTAACGTCTTGCAGGATGAAAACATGTTACGCATCTACGAAAGTCGCAAAATGGCGAAGATGAATTACAACAAAGGAATACTTATCGGTGAAAAGAGAGGCGTCCAAAAAATACAGCAACAGTATGTATTAAAACTCGCTCGAGCCGGCAAGACCGTAGCGGAAATTGCCGAATTTACCGCTTTGCTTGCGAAAACAGTAAAGAACATTCTAAAAGAAAATTCCGCCTTTTAAAACAGCGCGGCTGCCTCCAAATTCATTTGGAGACAGCGAAGGTATTGAGTGGCGCGAAGTGCGGCAATAAATACCGCTTCGCGCCACTCTTAACTCTTAGTTCTTAGTTCTAAAAAAGCAACCTTGCTTCGACGGCTTTCCAATCTACGATTTTCCACAATTCTTTCAGGTGATCCACCCGGCGATTCTGGTAATCAAGATAATAAGCATGTTCCCAAACGTCGAAACCTAAGAGCGGCTTCAAGCCTTTAGTCACCGGGTTACCGGCATTGGCTTCCTTGGTAATCGACAATTTTCCGTCTTTGTCGGCGGCCAGCCAAACCCAACCCGAACCGAACAGGCCGGTTCCGGCTGTTTCAAATTCTTTCCGGAAATCGTCGAACGAACCATACGCCGCATGGATGGCAGCAGCCAATTTTCCGGAAGGTTCTCCACCGCCGGCAGGCGAAAATTGGGTAAAGTAAAGATTGTGATTCAATACTTGCCCGGCATTATTGAAAATCGCGCCATCCGCATCCTTCACAATTGTTTCGAGAGCGGCGTTTTCAAACTTTGTTCCCTGAATAAGATTATTCAAGTTATTCACATACGTCTGGAGATGTTTACCATGATGAAACTCAATGGTTTGTTTACTGATTACCGGTTCCAGACCGTCGGTAGCATACGGTAATTTTACTAATTCAAACTTCATAACATTTTCGTTTTTAGTTGTTACTTGATTATTGGTAATGAAAAAAATTAAACTTAAAACTAAACCAATCATATACCTGTTTTTTTAAGTAAGAACAAAAGTACGGAATATTTTGTTCAGGGCGGCAAAAACAGTCAATGATATTATCTATCGACTTATAGACAAGATTGAATATTGCTGCGACAGAGCGAACTAAGCCATATTGTCCAGTGTTCGGTATTGCATTACCAAGTTGGTGAGTTCGATAAACGCTTCCACCGAAAGTTGTTCGGGACGCCGGTCGAATACCGGATTTTGAGCGATTGCATTATCTTTTCCCAAGAGCGGTTTCAGGGAGTTGCGCATAGTTTTCCGGCGTTGATTGAAAGCCGTTTTGACCACCGTTTTGAAGAGCGATTCGTCGCAGTCCATGGCGCTTCTTGAATTACGGGTTATTCGGATAACCGCCGATCGTACTTTGGGCGGCGGATCGAATGCTTCCGGTTCTACCGTAAATAAGTATTCGACATCGTACCAAGCATTTAGCAAGACCGTGATAATCCCATACGTTTTTTTCCCCGGTTTGGCGGCCAACCGTTCCGCTACTTCTTTTTGCAACATCCCCGAACAGCAGGGAATTTTGTCTTTGTAATCCAATACTTTGAAAAATATCTGACTGGAGATATTGTACGGATAATTGCCTGTCACACAAAATGATTCGGGAAAAGAATCTTTCAGTTCCAATTTCAAAAAATCCGCGTTGATGATTCGCCCGTGCAGTTCCGGGTAATGTTCCTGCAAATATTCCACCGATTCGGAATCGACTTCAACTACCGTCAAATCCCGTTTATTTTTCAACAAAAACTGCGTAAGAACGCCGGTTCCCGGTCCTACTTCCAAAACCGGAAGCTCCGGATAAACGGAAAGCGTATTTGCAATCTGCTCGGCTATTTCCCAATCTTTCAAAAAATGTTGCCCCAACGCTTTTTTAGGACGAATCTCCCTGTGATACATGCTGTTCTATTTTTGGTTTGGGAGATATAAACAAGATAGTTACCTCCCTTTTTGTGAAATGCTAAAATAATTACTACCTTTGCGAACATGCAAAAATAAATAAAAAAATTAAACGGAAGATGTTTGATAAACTGAAAACGTATGTAATTAAATTCCTTAAAATAACAATTCCCTTATGTTTAGGAATCTTTATTTTATATATTCTTTATAAAGAAACTAATTTCAATGAGTTATGGGTAACGATCCAAGCGGCTGACTGGGTAATACTTTTTCTCTCTTTACCGTTTTGTTTGGCGGCCAACATTATCCGGGCTTTGCGGTGGCGCTTGCTCATTCTTCCGTTAGGGTATCATCCCAAGCGATCGAGCCTGATATATGCGGTTTTAGGAAATTACGCCGTTAATTTTGCTATTCCGAGAGGCGGGGAAATATGGCGCTGTACAGCCGTTTCGGCGAAAGAAAAAATCTCGCTTTCCAAATTAATCGGCACGTTGGTTGTCGATCGCATTTTCGACATGCTTATGGTTGCTTTAGTTATCTTGCTGGCTTTTTTGTTGAATGTAAAAGCATTTTCCGAATACGTTCACACGATCAATTTACCGGGCATATCGCTTTCCGCTTCTTTTTACACCATATTATGTGTAACTGTCGCAGTCGTTATTTTCGTATTTGTCCGTTTCAGGGAAAATAAATACATAAAGAAAACGCGGGATTTTTTCGCAAACTTGTGGAAAGACATGCTTTCCATCAAAAAGATGGACGCGAAACGCCGCTTTCTGATATATACTTTCGCTATCTGGATTCTGTACTTTTTCTATTTTTATATCACGTTTTACGCTTTTGATTTTATGTCCCATCTGGGAATATCTGCCGGCCTGTTTGTATTTGCCATAAGTAGCCTCAGCATGGGTATTCCGTCTAACGGCGGATTAGGCCCGTGGCAAGCCGCAACCATTTTCGGATTAAGTATTTTCGCTGTCGCGAACGATAAGGCGACCGCTTTTGCAACAACCGTATTTGCCTTTCAATCTATTGGAATCGTTCTTACCGGCTTGTGGGGCATCCTCATGCTTTCCATGTATAAAAACAATAAAAATCACATTAAATTATGACAAACAGTATTTTAGACCTCGCGCCTTCCAACATCTGGAAGCATTTTTATGAATTGACGCAAATTCCCCGCCCGTCGGGACAGAAAGAAGCCGTCGCCGCCTTTATTGAAACGTTTGGCAAAAACCTCGGACTGGAAACCGTCCGCGATGCAGCCGATAACATTTGTATCCGCAAACCGGCTACTCCGGGTTACGAAAACCGCCCGACCATCATCCTGCAAAGTCATTTGGATATGGTGCCGCAAGCCAATTCGGATCTTGATTTTGATTTTACCAAGGATACTGTTCAGGCTTATATCGACGGCGATTGGGTAAAAGCCAAAGGAACCACTTTGGGCGCCGACAATGGCATCGGCGTGGCGGCAACAATGGCCATCCTCGAAGCAAAAGACCTGAAACACGGGCCTTTGGAAGGGTTGTTTACTACCGATGAAGAAACCGGAATGTACGGAGCGAAAGCCATCCGTCCGGGATTTATCAACGGTAAAATCATGCTGAATCTGGATTCGGAACAGGACGGCGAACTGTATATCGGATGTGCCGGAGGCGCCGACGTGACAGCGCGCTTCCAATATTTGGATGAAACGTTTATCCCGAAAGAAGATATTGCGCTCAAAGTTTCCCTGACCGGACTGAAAGGCGGACACAGCGGCGTGGATATTCATCTGGGACGGGCGAATGCCAACAAGTTGCTGTTTCGTTTCCTGAAAGATGCGCAACAAACGTATGGCGTTCGTTTATCATCCGTTACCGGCGGCACATTGAGGAATGCTATTCCCCGCGAAGCTTTCGCTGTCGTCGTGGTGGACGGAAAAGAAAAATACGAACGGCTCATTGAAATGATTGCCGGATACGAAGCGTTGTTCAACAAAGAATTTGAAGGCGTCGAAAATCCGATTGCACTGAAATACGAACGGATTGAAATCACTCCGAATATTAAACTGATACCCAAGGATATTCAAACGAAGTTGACGCACGCCCTTGTCGCTGTTCCCAACGGCGTTATCAATATGTTCGCCCAACTTCCCACCATTGTCGAAACGTCTATCAATACGGCAGTTGTTCAGTCCGGCGACGGATTGACCGAAATCCGTTTCCTTGCCCGTTCTTCTTCCCAAAGCAAAAAACAGGCGATTTGCAGCGCAGTGGAAAGCGTATTTCAGTTAGCCGGCGCCCACTTTGTCGAAACGAGCAACGATTATCCGGGTTGGGATCCGAACCCCAATTCCGCTATTTTAGCGATCATGGAGAAGGCATTCGAAAAACAGCGCGGCCACAAACCCAAGGTAGAAGTCATGCACGCCGGACTGGAATGTGGAATCATTCTGTCGAGCGTTCCCGGTCTGGATACGGTTTCTTTCGGCCCGACGATTAAATATCCTCATTCGCCGGACGAGAAAGTAGAAATCGCTTCCGTACAAAAATTCTGGGATTATCTGCTGGAAATTCTGAAAGGATAAAAA
>JAISNS010000112.1 GCA_031276105.1 Dysgonamonadaceae bacterium | reverse complement strand
GGTACTTGGCAGTTGTCATTGTAATCCTTCTTTTAATGAAGATGAATTAAAATTTTTACTGAAAGAAAAAACGGGAATCATAGTAGAAGATTCGCTGTCTGTTACCAATTTTGAATGGGTAGCCGCTATTGGTGGAGATTATTCCGAAGAATATATTCTTAAATGTTCCCTAAATGATTATGAAGAAATATTAGATCATGTAAAAAAGAATAAATGGGAAGATTTAGAAAGAGGGTATCGATTAGTAATTATACCAATAACAATTCATGATACATTATTTGTTTTTGCTTTAGATAAATATTCACAAATCATAGTGGTTCAAATAGTAAAAGAATAAACATACATGGAAGGAAGTATTTGAACAATAAAACGAGGGTTAAATTTTTCCACGATGTCAGGATGGAAAGATGCCTATGAAGCAATGGATGGTTCAAGTATCCCCGGTTATACTATCGGCTATGCTTCCGGAGTTCATTTAGGACTTATTGTCCAGTATGATTTATCAACTAAGTTTTTTTTGCAACCGGAACTGTTGTATTCCATGCAGGGGATGACAGAAAAAGCTACTAATCAAGGATCGGAAACAAGCCGTCTTAATTTTATTCAATTGCCTGTTTATGCAGGATATAAAGTGAATCTTGGCTTGGATCTTAACCTTATTTTAGCAGCCGGACCTTATCTGGCTTATGGGATAAATGGAAGTAAAGGCGCGTATGGAAGCGATGGAATGTTGAACCGTTTTGATGCAGGAGTCTCCGTTATGGGTGGTCTGCAATTCAATAAAGTGCAAATAACTGTCGGCTATGACCACGGTCTTTTTGACCAAATGGATGTAAACGGATGGGATACAGCAAAAGACATACTCGGTTTATCCTCCATTCAAAACAGAAATGTTAAATTATCAGCAGGTTACTTTTTTTAATTCCTCCCGCTCGGCGAAGGCAGAGCTTTCGCCGAGTTAAAACATTGCACCGAAGCAAATAACGATTAATAAAAAAACCGATGAAAAAAAATCTTTTAATACTATTATCCCTGTTTAGCATAATTACAAGCATCCACGCTCAAGAGCCGGGAAAACATTTTAGATGAATTTTTCATATTCTCCGTTCCCATTCATTTGAATATTCTTTACGGCCCCGGCAAGGGGGTGCATTTCAAACGCAGGGAAATTTGCACAACAGATAATAATACTATAATTTTACCGTTACATTTATTAAATTCTAAACATAAAAATTATGGCTATTCAAATTAAATCAGTAGAACGCGGGCAACCCGGAGTTGCTGGCGGTGGTGTAAAAAAATTTTACGCAAGTCCTGTTCACGACAGGGAAATCAGTCTTGACGGCTTGACAAAAGCCATTGAAAAGGCAAGTACAGTAAACGGCGCAGACATCCGCGCGGTGCTTTATGCAATGGTCGAGGAAGCCGTAAGCGGCTTGTCTGACGGTAGAATTATTCGTTTGGGCGATTTGGGCAGCCTTCGTATCACATTAAGCAGCGAGGGTAAAGACTCTACCGAAGAAGTTACGGCAACCGCGGTAAAGAAAGCGGGCGTAATTTTTACTCCCGGTGCAAAATTGCAGGAAATGTTGAAAAATGCGAAGTTTATAAAGGTATAACCGGATATTTTTCCTCCTTGCACAAGCGTATCAAAATGACTGCGCAGCCGATTTTTTTCGCTGCGCAGTCATTTTTTTTTATTGCGTAGCCGTTGACAATTTCATGCGCAGTCATTTTTTTTTCCTGCGCAGCCATTTTGAAAGCGGAAGCTTATCAGGTAAAAAACGGCTGGCGAATATCCCAATATCAGACAGATTCAAATAGCCTGAAAAACGAGCAGGATTTACAGGGGATTGCGAGTCAAGCCCATAGCCGTCAGGTTAGCGAGTAAGAACCTCATTTTCACCTAATTTTATTTAACAAAACAACCACAGTAGCCGAACCTCATTACCGCATTACCTCATTGTTATAATAATAATGAGGTTAATGAGGTCGGGGAACATCTATTGCATCACTTGCTACTGAGGTTGTTTTGTTGGAATAAATTAGGTGAAAATGAGGTATTTACGACAATTAACCTGACGGCTATGGGGTCAAGCAACATCCGGTTTAGCCTCTCCTGTTACTTGCTGGAAACCTGATACTTCATGTGCACTTCGTTGGAACTGATACTTTCGTTGTGATAGCGGTCATACGAAGTAACCACATAGTAGTGACCGATTGGATTCTTAACCGGCAGGGAAGTAGATTCCAACCGTGTGGCTATCAAGTTTTTCGGATTGGAAGTATCGACCGGCGAAAACGGAGAACAATAGACGTTGTAGAAAACTTTTTCTTTGCCGTGTTCTTCCATGTTTTTCCACTGTAAGTGAACCGTATTTCCGGCCTTTACAAATTCCGGATCTGCCGGTGGGGAAGGCGACGTACTTTTCAGCCATTTCAGGGGATAAAGAAGCGCCGGATTCCGGTAATAATTCCGGGTAAGTTCGTCCATAACCCCTTTCTTGTTTTCCGTTAAAAAAAGCATCCGGTAAAAAGCGTTTCCTTGCGCACGGGTGGTACGCGAATATTGGATTTGCCGGGTTATCCATTCCGGAGGCCAATTGCCTTCTTTTTCGTCTAATTTGAATATACCCAAGCCGGGAACGATATAACGCCCGTAACTGTAATCAATCCAATTGCTGAGAGCCGGCAGAAACAAATCGTTGGAAAAATACATCATGGGAACGATGAAATCGTGCTTGCCTTTCCGCAACCAGTCGGCCGGATCCTGACAGGCGTCGTCGTAGGCTCTCAGGTAAGAACGCTTGACCGAAGGCAATTTCGAATAAACGCCTACCACTGCACTGCTTACTTGTACCCAAGGTTTTATCGCCTTAATAGCATCATAGGCGGTATAAACAAAGAGGTTGATATTTTCGCGCCGCCAAGCGCGGGTATTTTGTCCGCGACCATATTTCTTGAAAGTCGGATAATCGTCGAAATCTTCTCCCGCGTCCGGATAACGAATCCGGTCGAAATGAAAACCGTCGATATCATAATTGGCAACCAACTCCAAAATCAGCGAAAGGAGATATTCATTTGTCTGAGGTTCGCCCGGATCGAAAAAATATTCCTTCTTTGCTACGGAAGCCTTACTTGGTTTCACAATACCGGCATTATTGCTGATAGTAGGAGACTTGCGGTCGTTGCCCAAATTATACGGCGTAAACCATGCATGAAGTTCCAATCCCCGTTTATGACATTCTTCAATGGCAAACGCAAGGGGATCGTAGCGGGACGAAAGGGTAATACTCCGGCTGACAGGTTCGTAGCGGGAATTATAAATCACATTTCCCCGCAGGCGTACCTGAAAAAAAATCGTATTGAAATTGGCGGCTTTCAACTTGTCCAACACCGATATTAACTCGTTTTTCTGCGCTTCGGTATCGGAAGCGGTATGTTTCGGCCAATCCAAAGAAAAAGCCGTTGCTATCCACACTGCCCGGACTTCCTGCTTCGGTTGTGCCGAAACTGCCGAATAAAAAAATAATAAAAATAACGCTACAAAAGAAATATGCTTCATAATAAACTAAAAATTAAAAACTAAAAATTAAAAAACCGTGCTTCGCGCAACTTTCGGTTTTCCCTGCTTGGTGGCGCAAAAGTAAAAATTGCCGGTAAGTCCGGCAAAAATACTTATTAACACGAATCGTTGAAAAGTAGTGTCTTATTAACAATCGCTGTGGAGAAAAGCGAAAATTTGTTTGCCGTCGGAAAAGATATTCAATTCAAGTACAGGCGATTGTTTTTTTCAACCGGCAGGCAGTGTGGAAAACGTCCGGTGTTTATAAATATCGTTATTTCTTTCATATATCTTATAGAATCAGTATCTTTGCCCACGCTAAATATAATTAACAATATAAAACACCTATTGAATGGCTTTACAATGTGGCATTGTAGGGTTGCCGAATGTCGGTAAATCCACGCTTTTTAATTGCCTTTCCAATGCGAAAGCGCAAGCGGCAAATTTTCCGTTTTGCACAATAGACCCGAATGTGGGCGTAATAACAGTACCCGACGAACGTCTGAATAAATTGGCGGAATTGGTTCATCCGCAAAAAATTGTCCCGACAACCGTAGAAATCGTCGATATCGCCGGATTGGTTAAAGGCGCGAGTCAGGGCGAAGGCTTGGGAAACAAGTTTTTGGCCAACATCCGCGAAACCGATGCTATCCTGCACGTCTTGCGTTGTTTCGACGATGAAAATGTAACGCATGTCGACGGCTCGGTCAATCCTGTACGGGATAAGGAAATCATTGATTATGAGTTACAATTAAAAGACCTCGAAACCGTCGAATCGCGTATTGCCAAGGTACAAAAACAGGCGCAAACCGGCGGAGATAAACAAGCTAAAATCTTGTTGGAAGTCTTGTTGCGTTACAAAGACGCGCTGGAAAAAGGCAAACCGGCCCGAACCGTAGAATTAACAAACAAAGATGAAGAGAAAGCGGCTCACGACTTATTTCTGTTAACGAACAAACCGGTGCTTTATGTTTGCAATGTCGATGAAAATGCCGCCATTTCGGGCAACCGCTATGTTGATGAGATTCATGCGATTCTCGCAAAAGAAAAATCCGAACTGCTGATTGTTGCCGCCAAAATAGAATCGGAAATTGCCGAATTAGATACTTACGACGAACGTCAACTGTTTCTTCAAGAACTCGGTTTGGAAGAATCGGGCGTAAACCGTTTGATTAAAGCGGCTTATAAATTACTGAACTTGGAAACCTTCCTGACGGCCGGGCCGCAGGAAGTACGCGCATGGACTTACCTGAAAGGAAGCAAAGCGCCTCAATGTGCAGGAGTTATCCATTCCGATTTTGAAAAAGGATTCATTCGGGCGGAAGTAATCAAATACCTCGATTATATCCGATACGGTTCGGAAAACGCCTGTAAAGAAGCCGGGAAAATGAATATCGAAGGAAAAGAATACATCGTCCAAGACGGCGATATTATGCACTTCCGGTTTAACGTATAG
>JAISNS010000059.1 GCA_031276105.1 Dysgonamonadaceae bacterium | reverse complement strand
GCCTTATTGAAACATCGCTTTGTGTATTCGGACAATACCAGCATGGAAGGCGACCATGAGATTGACATGAAACTGATAGGAGAAACTTTAATGGGAACGGAAAAATACCAATACTTGTTGCCGTTTGAAGTGTTGAGCATCTTGCTGCTTGCGGCAATTATCGGTGGAATTTTAATTGCAAGAAAAAGATAAAATAGCATTTGGATAAAAAGATATTAATGCAAATATATTTTCTTACTATAAAGGAGTGTCTTCAATATAAAACGATAAGTTGCGTATTTAAGTCAAGTTTTGGAATCTCGGATTCTGAAGCTGATGTTATTTCAGACAAACTTAGTGAATTTCTGAAAGATTTTAGGGAAAATATTTCATTAATAGTTGAAACGGAATACATAGACAAAGTGTATCGAGATAGTTATTATTGCTATTATTCTACCAAATTTAAATTGCCGGGACGAGAATGTATCCGTCTTTCTCTCTTTGATATAGAAAATATGCAACCCCAGCATCTATACGATGTGAAGGATTTAACAAAAATTGCCGGTCAATATTTAGGATTCATCGTTGTAAGACCAACCTTGAATAATCCGGTCGGTAGAAATGTAATATCTCCGAACGCTTTAATTAATAATAACATAAAAGTCTGTTCGACAACTGTTTGTTCGTCTATTTTTGGACTTGAATTATTTGTTACCGGTTTTCCTCATTCATCACAAGATACGGAAACAATGACTTGCGCCGAAACAACTGTTTGGTCTTTAATGGAATACTTTGGGAATAAATATCCTGAATATAAACCTATTTTACCTTCAAAAATCCTACAAACGCTTGAAAACCGCTCTCATATCCGCCAAGTTCCATCGCATGGATTAATTTATGAAGACATTTCGTATATCCTGAAAAAACAAGGATTTGGAACAATCGTTTATTTAAAAGAAGAAGCTGATTTCCGGAAAACTTTTACTTGTTATATTGAAAGCGGCATACCTGTTGTGGCGGCAATATCAAATGGAAAAAATATACATCATGTTTTGCTGTGTATCGGTCGTGCCGATTGGAATAGCGCTCATTACGAAACTTTAGTTTCTACTCAATTTGATAAAAAATTTCTATATGAATGGAATAACAATATTGAAGAGTTTGTATTCATTGACGACAATATGGCGCCTTACCAAAAGGCAAAATTTTCTCAACCAACCACTCATTATAATTTGGCTGACTGGGATTCCTGCGAAATTACCCATTTTATAGTTCCCTTATACCATAAAATTTATTTGGAAGCCAAAGACGCGATGGATATAGCTAATGGCATTGCGTTAAAAATTTTGAATATTGATGAAAAATCTATTATAAAAACGTTTTTAGTTTCCAATCGATCCTATAAAAACTACATTCTTACGAATCCGGACATGGATATTCAATTTAAAGATTTAATTTTGCATGAAAATTTACCTAAGTTTATCTGGATTATGGAAATTTCAACCGTTGAGAATTTGAAAAAAAATAAAATTATTGGCGGCATTTTGTTGGATGCAACCGGAAAAGCCCATGAATATCTTGCTTCATTCATTCTTGCTTACTATAAACAAGATGTATATACCTATCTTAGAGGGGAAGATAAATTGAAAAAAATGTCATCCAACACGTCGTTTTGCTTTAATGCTTTCGATAAAAACTTAATTTCTTACAATTAAATAATTACCATTATGGAGAAGAAAAATGAATTTCAAGTTTATTTAGACAAAAATCCGGATAAAATTGAACTTATTGATATAAAAAAAGAATTGAATGAATTGAATGAAGATGTAAAAAGAATACTGAAAGAGAATGCCATAGCTCGTCAAAAAGCTTGGGAGTCGACACGTAAAATCTTCATCAATTGTTAATGTAAAAATTTAGTTATGATAACAATAGAATATTATTTGATTATCAGTACATTGATGTTTTTCATTGGGATTTACGGTTTCATCACACGGAAAAACATGATAGCTATCCTGATATCTTTGGAATTAGTATTGAATGCGGTGGAAATCAATTTTGCGGTTTTCAATCGCTATTTATTCCCCGGACAATTAGAAGGAATGTTTTTCACAGTCTTCGGCATTGCCATCACCGCTGCCGAAACGGCCATAGCGCTGGCTATCATCATCAATGCCTACCGCAACTTTGGAGACATTGATATTAAGAATATAAACAAAATGAAAGGATAAAAAATATGTCTGAAATAAACAAAAAAACAGGAACATTTGCCGTAAAAACAGGACTCGCAGAAATGTTAAAGGGCGGGGTCATCATGGATGTTGTCAATCCCGAACAGGCGAAAATTGCCGAAGAAGCGGGCGCCGTAGCTGTAATGGCGTTGGAACGTGTTCCGTCAGATATTCGCGCACAAGGTGGAGTGGCGCGTATGTCTGACCCAGAAATGATTATTGGGATTCAACAGGCCGTATCAATACCGGTTATGGCAAAAGCGCGGATTGGTCATATCATTGAAGCGCGGATACTCGAAGCATTAGCGATTGATTTCATAGATGAAAGCGAAGTATTAACTCCTGCGGACGATGTTTACCATATTCTGAAATCCGATTTCAAAGTTCCGTTTGTATGCGGTGCGCGTAATCTTGGCGAAGCTCTTCGTCGGATTGGTGAAGGAGCGGCGATGATACGCACCAAAGGTGAAGCCGGCACGGGCGATATTGTCGAAGCTGTTCGTCACATTCGCCGCGTGAATGAAGAAATACAGCGTGTTCTTGGCGCTACGCCAATGGAGTTGATGACCATAGCCAAAGAATTGGACGCTCCTTACGAATTGATATTACAAGTGAAAGGACTTGGCCGTTTGCCGGTGGTCAATTTTGCTGCCGGAGGAGTTGCAACTCCTGCCGATGCAGCCCTGATGATGGAGTTAGGCTGCGATGGAGTGTTTGTCGGTTCCGGAATTTTCAAATCCGACAACCCTGCCAAACGCGCCAAAGCCATTGTTGAAGCTGTGGCTCATTATAAAGACGCCAAGTTGATAGCCGAAGTGTCAAAAGGACTTGGCGAAGCCATGCGAGGACAAAGTGTCGCTCAGATGGACGATAAAGACAAAATAGCCGGTCGGGGCTGGTAAAATTATGAAAATCGGAATTTTAGCATTACAAGGAGCAATCAGGGAACATCGCAATTTGTTGCGTCGGTTAAGCATAGAAACAGTTGATGTCCTGAATCCGGACGATTTGGACGGGATAAGCGGTTTAATATTGCCGGGAGGTGAAAGCACCACCGTTGGCAAACTGCTGGTTCGTTACGATTTACTGGAGCCGATCGCTGCATTGGGGCGCAAAGGATTACCGATTTTAGGTGTTTGTACAGGCTTGATACTCCTGTCGAAACACATCAACAACAGCGAACAATACCGTTTGAATCTGATGGATACTTATGTGGAGAGGAATGCTTTCGGGCGACAGCTGGCAAGTTTCGAGGCCGACATGTCTATTCCCGTTTTGGGCGATAAGCCTTTTCACACCGTATTTATCCGAGCGCCCTATATCAACAAAGTGGGAGACAATGTAAAGGTTTTGCTTTCGGATGAAGGTAAAGTTCTTTTCGCCGAACAGGATAATCTTCTTGCCGTCGCATTTCATCCGGAATTAACGGACGATACACGTGTTCATGAATACTTTCTTAATAAAATCAATAATTTTTCGGAACAGTAAATAATTAAAAAAATGGAATATAGCTTATTAATCATAGCAACGCCTTTTCTCCTTTTTCTCTTGTTGGGATTGGCGGGGATGAAGATGAAACCAACGGTTGCCGGCATTATCGGAACGTTGGGGATGGGTTTATGCGCCGTCTTGTCTTATACGCTGGCTTACCAATATTTTTTCGGTATCGGTAAAATCGGCGGAGAATGGGTCGGACAAATCCCGCTCAATATCGAATGGTTGCGGTTGACCGATAAACTGCATATCGACTTGGGAATACTTTTAGACCCCATTTCGGTGATGATGTTAGTCGTGATTACAACCGTTTCGCTGATGGTACATATCTACAGTTTGGGATATATGAAAGGCGAAAAAGGCTTCCAGCGATATTACGCTTTCCTTTCCTTGTTCAGTTTCTCCATGTTGGGACTGGTAGTTGCTACGAATATCTTCCAAATGTATATTTTTTGGGAATTGGTAGGCGTCAGTTCCTATTCCTTGATTGGTTTTTACTACACAAAACCCTCGGCGGTATCGGCGTCCAAAAAAGCGTTTATTGTCACCCGCTTTGCCGATTTGGGATTTTTGATAGGGATATTAATGCTGTCTTATTATACCGGCACGTTTGATTTTGGCCTGCTAACGGCCGAACATGCAAGTTTGGTGACAACAACGATGGCGGGCGGAACATTTATGGGTTTATCGATCGCTACGTGGGCTTTGGCGCTTATTTTCATGGGAGGCGCCGGCAAATCGGCCATGTTTCCGTTACACATTTGGCTACCCGACGCAATGGAAGGGCCGACGCCCGTTTCGGCTTTGATCCATGCTGCGACGATGGTGGTGGCCGGCGTATATTTAGTTGCCCGTTTATTCCCCGTCTATTTCTTTGCTGCGCCCGACGTGTTGGAAATGATTGCATTCGTCGGAGCCTTTACCGCTCTATTTGCAGCGATTATAGCGATCACACAAACCGATATTAAGCGGGTTTTGGCGTTCTCGACTATTTCCCAAATTGCCTATATGATGGTGGCTTTAGGCGTTTCGGAATACGGCGGCCACGATGGGTTGGGCTATATGTCTTCCATGTTCCATTTATTTACCCATGCGTTTTTCAAAGCCTTGTTGTTTTTGGGTGCCGGTTCGGTTATCCATGCAGTTCACAGTAACGAGATGAGTCGGATGGGCAATTTGTGGAAGTTTATGCCGGTTACGCACATCACATTTTTAGTTGCCTGTTTGGCAATCGCCGGCATTTGGCCTTTCTCTGGATTTTTCAGTAAAGATGAAATACTGGCGGCCTCATTCCATCATCATCCGACGATTTTTTGGACACTGTGGATTGTGGCCGGGTTAACGGCGTTTTACATGTTCCGCTTGTATTATTGCATTTTCTGGAACGGAAATAAAAAATACGACGAACATCACAAACCGCACGAATCGCCTTGGTCGATGGCTTTGCCGTTGATTATTTTAGGCGCATTTTCTATTTTCTCCGGATTTATTCCCTTTGCCGATTTCGTCAGTAGCGATAATGTCCCGTTCGACACGCATATTGATTGGTTGGTTGCCACAATGAGTATTGCTGTGGCGGTGTTAGGGATCGGTATAGCGACGATTTTGTACCTCAAAGACAACAAAAAACCGGCAGAAATTGCCCAATCCTTGGGCGTTTTCTACAAAGC
>JAISNS010000049.1 GCA_031276105.1 Dysgonamonadaceae bacterium | reverse complement strand
GGTAAGTTTGGCGGTGATTTGCAAAAAATCAAAAACATATCAATGGACATGAGTCCGACTTATGCGCTTGTTTTCAACGATTTGGTTCCGCGAGCGCTACAGGTGGTTGACAAGTTCCATGTGATGAAATATGTTTATGAATCTGTTGGAGAAGTTCGTAAACACATCGTTAGGGAGTTGCAAAGTTCCCTGTCCCAAGGCAAACGCCGCAGTGAAGAAGACCGAAAGCTGCTTGTCCAAATCGAACATCTGCGCCGCGTATCGCACGCCATCACGCAGTTGAAAGATAAGTGGAGCAATGAAATGGAAGAAACAGTAGAACAAGTTTTTAGCAGTCATGAAGAACTGAAAATGGCTTACTTAGTCAGTCAGAATTTTAAGCGATGGTACGACATAAACAACCGATTTACGACAACGGAAAAAATCACAGAAAACCTGCATCTATGGTATTTGCAGGCAGCTCAAATTCCAGAATTTAAGGGTGTTATAAAGATGCTGCGTAAACACGAAACACAGATTATCAATTACTTCCGACAAGGTGCAACAAACGCTAAAGCCGAACGGTAAAATTCAACGATTCATATCCAATAACTACGGTTTGAAAGACAAATACAGAGTGGTCGGATATTTTTCATAGCACCTCAAAAAAAGAATTAACCGTTTTTTATCCGAATGTAAAAAAAACGTCATTTACTTCATAAAATAAATTCAAATGACTACCTTTGCATAATTTTATTATTCTCATATAATTTTAGGATGAGACAGTTAAAAATTACTAAATCAATCACCAATTGCGAAAGCGCTTTTTTAGACAAATATCTACAAGAAATTGGTCGAGAAGATCTTATTACCGTAGAAGAAGAAGTGGAATTGGCACAAGAAATTAGGCGAGGCAATCGTGCCGCGTTAGAAAAATTGACGCGCGCTAACTTTCGTTTTGTTGTTTCTGTAGCCAAACAATATCAAAACCAAGGGTTAAGCCTCCCCGACTTGATCAACGAAGGCAACCTCGGTTTGATTAAAGCTGCCGAAAAATTTGACGAAACGCACGGATTCAAATTTATTTCTTATGCGGTCTGCTGGATTCGACAATCTATTTTGCAAGCCTTGGCCGAACAGTCGAGGATTGTGCGCTTACCGTTGAATCAAGTTGGTTCTCTGAACAAGATTACCAAAACTCTTTCAAAGTTTGAACAAGAACACGAGCGACGTCCTTCTCCCGAAGAACTCGCCAGTGAATTGGACATGCCGGTAGACAAGATTTCGGATACGCTAAAAGTTTCCGTCTGCCATATTTCGGTGGATGCCCCTTTTGTAGAAGGCGAAAACAACAGTCTGTTAGACGTTTTAATCAATGAAGACGCACCCATGTCGTACTGCACATTGATAAACGAATCGCTTTCAAAAGAAATTCACCGAGCTTTGTCCACCTTTGGAGATGAAAAATTTATAACTTATAAGACATTAGATTAAAGATTAATGAAGATAGACTTAGTTTGAAAAGACAATCAGACCTTTTATTTCTTCTTTTGTCTTATATCTTCTGTCTTAAAACTGTTACGGATTATTTATTTCGTATTCCTAAAAATGAAAAAACATACAGAATGGCAACTATTATCACGAATGTTATCTTAAAAAGCATCACAGACTGTCGGCAAAAATGGACTTATTTTTGGGGCATCTTTGTCCGCTTTGTTAAAAATAGTTTATTTACCCCCCCCCATTCACATTTATTAACTATTCCCGGATTTACATTATATCTTTTTGTGACCTATCCGCCAAAGAACAGGTTCATTCGCTTATTAATCAACGATTATTTTCAATCTGTAAAGTCGTACCAACACTTTTAAGAGGGGAAATTTGAACTATACAGCGCGTAAAATGTTATAAATCTAATTACATGGGCACAGTGGATATTAACAGCAAAGAACGAAATCTTGTCGTTCGATTGACTCAGGATGACGAAGAGGCTTTTTGTGAACTTTACAGCGCTTACAAACATCGAATCGCTTATTTTACCCTAAAATACTTGAAATCAACCAAGTTTGCAGACGATGTATACCAAGATGCTTTCATCGCTGTTTGGGAAAGTCGACGGTTTATCAATCCCGATTTATCGTTTGCGACCTATTTATACACCATCGTCCGCAATCGAATCCTGAACCTGTTGCGAGACATGCAGTCGGAAAATGAACTGAAAGAATATGTTTTATCTCAAGCAATCGACTATTCGAACAATGCAAACGAGCATATAACCCAATCGGATTTGGAAGCTATTTTGCAAGAGGCTGTCTCCAAATTAACCGAACGGCAACGGGAAGTATTTGAAATGAGCCGTAACCAAAATATGCCGCATAAGGAAATTGCCGAGCATTTGGGAATTTCACTAAATACAGTGCAGGAACATCTTTCGCTCGCCTTGAAGTCCATCCGAAACTACCTGACCAAATATTACGGAGTTTTTACTATCCCCATCCTAATCCTGTGCTGCCTGAAATAAGAGTTATGAGTTAGCGCGAAGCGACGGTTGTTTAGCGCGCTTTGCCCTAACTCTTAACCAATTTTATCAAATGGTTAAAGTATGTTAAGCAACCCCCAGATAAGGGGAGGTTCTGTGTATAATATTTACAGAAGCCCGAAAAGGATTTCGTATATAAATAAAAATTGCAAATACATGTCAATAAAAAATAGAATCAGTCATTATTTGAATGGTACGTATTCAACGGAAGATGTAAACCAGATAGTTAGCAGGCTTCAGAAAGAAGAAGAGAGCCGGACGGTTTTGCAGGAGACGATGGATGCGGTGTGGGAAGAATCGGCCGCGTTTGCTGACGTATCCGACGAAGAACGAGAAAAATACCGCATGGAAGCCGCTGGTTTACTGAAACGAATCAAACAGGCTGAAGCCGATCGAATGAAGAAAACAAAGCAACTGTCATGGAAGAAAATAGCATCCGTTGCGGCGGCTGCCGCCGTCCTGCTTATGGCCGGGTGGCTGATAAATAATTATTCGCAACCGTTTGGCGCTACAACAGAGTATAGCTCTGTTACCACCTCTTTTGGAGAAATAAAAACGGCGTTTTTGCCCGACGGAACGCGAATCACATTAAATGCCTGTTCGAAAATCGTATACCCGCAAACCTTTTCGGGCAATGAACGAAAAATCCGCTTAAACGGCGAAGCGTTTTTCAGCGTCATTCGCAATGAAAAGCAGCCGTTTATTGTTTCGGCCGGTCAGTTTGACGTAACGGTTCTCGGTACGGAGTTCAACATAAAAAACTATGATACGGACGTCATTCATTCGGTGGATGTCAAGAGCGGAAAGGTGCAGGTAGAGATTCCCGATGCAACGATCCGGCTGAAAGCCGACGAACAGTTTAAAATAGATCTGCTGTCGGGTGAATACGCAAAGTCCGGCGAAAACAAAGACGTTGCTGCTTGGCGAAAAGGGCATCTTTCTTTCAAACAAACTCCACTGAGGGATGTAGCTAACGAACTGGAACGCACCTACAAGTGTGAAATACAATTTCAGCAGGGAAAGATTTTCAATAATCTGATTTCCGGCGAACATTCCAACGAAAGCCTCGAATCGGTACTTAAATCAATCGAACTGACAACCGGAATCCATTTCAAATTCATCGAAAAAGATAAAACGATTCTCTTTTACAAATAAGAGAAACGGTTCATTTTTATTTATTTTATAATACTATTAAAAAAAACAATTATGGTTAAATTCAAAAAATCAACATTCAAGCTATGTAGCTATTGTGTATGTGTTATTCTTTTGTTTTGGTTTTCCCCCGTGCAGGCGCAAACACTGAAGCAAAACGATTTGACGATACACGTAAAAAATGAAAAACTGAAAGATGTATTTGCAAAAATAACATCTATTTCCGGGTACAATTTTTTTTATGATGAAGATTTGGCAAAGAATGCACAGGAAATCAGTCTTCATTTATCGAACGTAACCTTGACAGCGCTGTTGCAGGAACTGGAAAAACAGTCGGGATGCCGCTACGTGGTTACTAACAGCACGATTACCGCATCGCGCCCCGAAGATGCAGCAAACAGCGAAAGGGATGATGCTGCGGGAAACGAAGTTAATTATTCGGGCGTCGTAACCGACCGGCAGGGAGAAGCGATCATCGGTGCGTTGGTGAAAGAAAAAGAAACCGGTAAGGGAACATTTACCGACATCGACGGACAATTTAATCTGAAAGTTTCGCAGGGAGCAGTACTAACAATTTCTTACTTAGGCTATAAGACAGTCGAAATTTCGGCGGCCAACAAAAACGGCAAGGTCAGCATTACCTTGGAGGAAGATGTTCAGGCGCTGGACGAAGTGGTGGTTATCGCTTACGGTACGGCCAAGAAATCCGACCTTACCTCGTCAATTGCCGTGATGAAGGCGGAAGAAATTGCGAAAGTCCCGGCCGGAGTAGTTCAGGCAATCGAAGGAAAGATGGCCGGAGTAACGGTGGTTGCCAACGGACTCGGAAGCTCAATCCGCATCCGCGGTATCGGAACCATCAATAGCACCGAGCCGCTGCTTGTAGTGGACGGAATCGTCGGAGCGTTCATGCCGGACAATAACAACATCAAGAGTTTCCAAGTCTTGAAAGACGCTGCCGCCTGCGCCCTCTACGGATCGCGCGGATCGAACGGCGTTATTCTGGTGACAACCAAACAGGGCGAAAAAGGCAAAACCCGAATCAGCTACAACGGCTATTACGGACAAACCTGGGCAACCAAAACATTGGACTTGCTTTCATCGGAAGACTACATCCGCTTTCATCAGGAAAATCTGACTATCAACCAACTGGGCGGCGAATATGCCAACGGCTGGGAATCGCTTCCGGCGAGAATCCTGCAAGCCATTGACGACCCAGCTGCAATGGCGCATACCAACTGGCAAGACGCCATTTTTCAAACCGGATTTTCGACCAAACACGCCATCTCCGTGGCTGGCGGAAGCGAAAATAACACCTATTACCTGGCCGGAACCTATTACAAAAACGAAGGAATTCAAATAGGAAATGACGGTCAGGGCGTCAACATACAGTTAAACACAAGCGCCAAACGGGGATTTCTTACCATCGGCGAAAACCTGAATATCGGTACTTCCGGCGGACGTTCCAACTCGTTAATCGCCGGAGCCATCCGGATACCCGCATTAGTGCCGGCCTTCAACGCCGACAACCTGGGCGGATTAGACGGCCCTACCGATGCAATGGATCGCGTCAATATCGGCAATCCGTTAGCCAGCGCTTATTTGAACCGCAACGAACGGAAAAACGATTTTGCTTCGGGCAATGTCTATGCTATCATCGATTGGGGCGATTTTTCTTACAAAGGCAATTTTGTGGCGCGAATCAACGACAACAACAGCAATTCCACAACATTTAGCGCCGTTTATGGCGTCATCTCAAGACCGTATTCGTCTATGGCATTCAGCAACGGACGCTCATTCTTCAGTGCGGTAGAAAACACGCTGACTTGGGCTAAAAACTTCAACAAGCACAACCTGAATGTCATGGCAGGCTATACCCGCGAGTATTCGCAAAGCGAAAGCGTCAGCTCAGGTGCGGACAAATTTAACGTGCGAGAACCGGTATCGTATGCAACGATGGCGGCCGACGCTACCAAAACATTGTCGGGCGGATTTTCCGAAACGGCCATGGAATCAATGCTCGGACGCATCGTATATGATTATGACGGAAAATATTTGCTGACAGCCAATTATCGCCGCGACGGAAGTTCCAAGTTCGGCAAAAACTACCGCTACGGTAACTTCCCTTCTTTCTCGGCCGGCTGGCGCCTTTCGGAAGAAAAGTTTATGGAACCTTTGCGCGCGTCGTTGATCGATAATTTGAAACTGCGCGCCAGCTGGGGAGTCATCGGCAGCGATTTCGGCGTGGGAGCCTACCGCGAACTGACCATCACTCAGGGAGGACTCGCTTATGTGTTCAACAACGTGCTGGCTCCGGCGGCGACTTCCTCCATGCTGCGGAACGAAGACCTGCATTGGGAAGAACAGGTAACGACCGACTTCGGCTTCGACCTCGATATGTGGGGCGGAAAATTGTCGCTCACCGCCGATTATTATCACAAGAATACCAACAGTATGCTGATAGCCGTTCCGATAGCCTATTCGTCGGGCATATCGTCCATGACGATGAACGCCGGCAACCTGGAAAATAAAGGTCTTGAATTCTCGCTGACCGGACGTAAAAATACCGGAGAACTGCACTTGGAGGGAATCGTCAATTTGACGCTGGAAAAAAACAAAGTAACGAAGTTGGGCAACCTGAACCAGCCCATCGCGGGAGGTATCAGCCAAACGTTTAAAGAAGGCGTAACGCGGACAGAAGTCGACCATTCGGTCGGACAGTTTTACGGCTACCGAATGCTGGGTATTTACCAGATCGGCGATACGGATATTCCGGCGGGATTAGCTCCCGGCGACATCCGCTTTGACGACATGATTGACGGCGTTCCGGGATTGAAAGCCACCGACCGCACATTCATCGGATCGCCTTTCCCAGACTTTACTTACGGATTCGGAATCAATGCCGACTGGAAAGGATTCGATTGCTCCGTCTTCTTTCAGGGTGTGCACGGCAACCAGATTTTCAATTCGACCCGCTACTACCTCGAAGGCATGTATTCGTTCGAACAAATGCACCGCAACGTCCTGAACCGCTGGACGCCACAGCAACCGAGCACAACAATGCCCAGAGCCTCTCAAAAAACGTCTTCGCACAACTTGCTTATTTCCGACCGTTTTGTGGAAGACGCTGCCTATCTGCGATTCAAAACCCTGTCGATGGGTTATACCGTCCCGGAAAAATACCTGCAAAAACTCTACATCCAAAAGTTACGCATCTATGTTTCGGGACAAAACCTGTTTACGTTTACCAAATATTCCGGCTATGACCCCGAAATCGGAACCGCCACGGCGTTCAATTCGCAAGAAACCAATTCGCCGAACCTCTACAAAGGAATCGACAACGGAAACTATCCGGTCGCGGGAAGCTTTCATGCAGGAATCCAAATTAGTTTTTAATTAAAAATAAATTATACCGATATGAAATACAATATTTTATTTTGTTGCCTTATTCTTATCCTGGCTTCCGGTTGCGCCGATTATTTGGACAGACCCAACCGCGAAAACGCCATGAACGATTATTTCCAAAGAGGCGATAAAGAAGCCGAACAAGT
>JAISNS010000024.1 GCA_031276105.1 Dysgonamonadaceae bacterium | reverse complement strand
GTATTATTAACTTCCAAAGCTTGGAAGTTAACAGAATTATGCGTACACACACACCGCGCGCGCGGAATACATATATATCAGAAAAAATAATACCTGTCTTATCCCCAAAAGAGATTCGGCAGGTTTTTTTGTGTCTTCTGCTCAATGGAACGCATTATTCCCTTGTCATCCGGCGCGCTGTTGTCATCCCGCGCTTGACGCGGGATCCCCTGGATAGAGTTAAGAACTAAGAGTTAAGAGTTAAGCCGCTTCGCGCAACTCTTAGCTTTTAACTCTTAGTTTTTAGTTCTATCAAGAGATTGCGCGTCAAGCGCGCAATGACAGGAATAGGAGTGAATTAGGAATTATTATAAATTACGAATTAACAATTATAAATTAAATAACAATGAAAATAAAAATTTCAGTATTATCATTTGCGCTTCTTTTAAGCGTTAATTTGCGCGCTCAGGTCACTATTGGCGGGTTGACCGCTCCCAAAGCCGGTGCGCTGCTGGATTTGAATAGTACGTCCCATGGGGGTTTGGTACTCTCTAACGTTGATCTTTCGGATTTGAGCGTTATTCCGGGCGGCTCATTTGTTGATATTCCGGCCACGCAAGACCGTAATTTGGAACTTGCCGGGATGATTGTTTACAACATTAATACAACATCCGGCGCAGGCGTTCATGTTTGGGATGGGGATGATTGGATAAAGCTCTGCGCGCCACCCACTCCCGGGCCGATTACTTTTTCAGACACTACGTTATGCGGCGCAGGCGTTACGTTTACTGCTAAAATAGACAGAATAAAAGGTGCAATAGGCTATGTTTGGACATTGCCTGCCGGACTGACCGGTACTTCTAACGACACTATCATTACGATTACGGGGGCACTTGAGGGAGTTTACCCAGCCGATTCGATAACCGTTAGGGCTGAGAGTGCGTGTGGCGGCAGTAGTCGTCGATACAGTACGCAAAAAATAGTAATTAACGCAATACCTGCCGAGCCGACCGATGCCAGTTCCAATTCAGGTGATAGTGGAAGTTCGATATTGTTCAGCGCTACACCTGCTCCCGGTTGTACGATTGACTGGTATGATGCTGATACCGGCGGGACTAAAGTAGCAAGTGGCGATTCCTATTCTCTGCCTTTAAATGTCACAACGACTTATTATGCCGAATCGCGTGATACCACTACAGAATGCGTATCGGCTACTCGTTTGGCTGTTATAGGGACGGTTAAAATTTTTGGTACATGTATCGTTTCTTCTCTTCTTGATCTGACCGGTAAAGTGGAATTCGTCAGTACTGACACAACGTCTGTTCGAGGGGGTATAATATTTTCCGCTCCTGTAAAAATAACGGACTCCAAGACAACTTTTGACGGCGGTAGCAATCCAAACTTCAAAGCTGATTATCGCGATCACTTAAACCTTTCCGGTGTTAATGATACAGATAGTTTAGGATCTTGGTTTTCGTGGTGTATGGTTGCTCAGTATGCCGATGTTTTGTGTCCCGGTCAGTGGCAAGTTCCGACAAAGCAAAACTTTCAGGATTATGCCGGTGTTGACTATTCTACCACTGCTATACATGAGGGTATCGATGATTGGCTGCTTGGCGGTCTCGCTACCTCTTCGGACGGTAGAGGTCAGGGTATTTTCGGCTACTATTGGTCATACTCGCGATCTGGCATGGATATGGCCTACCGTGCGAGGGTTAGCTCGGGCGACTTCTATCCGGCAGACTTCGTAGGTCGCAACGAGGGGTACTCCTTGCGTTGCGTCAAGATTGCTCCATAACTTTACTTTTCAGGAAAAGAGTAAAAATAGAAAGCGGCTGTCTCGGAATTAATTTTGAGGCAGCCGCTCTGTTTTAAAAAGGAAGTTTTCCTTTTATGCTACGATTTTGCCGGCCTCCCCTTCACCCGTTTCTCGTTTTTATTAATGAAATCTTTCCAACTTGTATATTGGGCATTGCCCGAAGGACGATTGCTCTGGAAGAAATGGCAAACAGCTGCCGCCAAGCCGTCTGTGGCGTCCAATTGCGGGAGCATATTCTCTTGCGGAATTTTTAAATACCGCTGAAGCATATCCGCCACCTGTTCTTTGGCCGCGCTGCCGTTTCCGGTAATGGCCATTTTTATTTTCAGGGGAGCATATTCGAAGATGGGAATATCGCGCGACAGGGCAGCCGCCATCGCTACTCCCTGTGCACGCCCTAATTTAAGCATACTTTGTACGTTCTTTCCGAAAAAAGGAGATTCTATGGCCAGTTCGTCGGGAAGAAATTCGTCGATCAATCCGATTATCCGTTCAAAGATACGCCGCAAGCGAAGGTAATGGTCTTCGTATTTGTTGAGTTCCAAAATGCCCATGGCCAACAAAAACGGCTTGTTGTTAACCACTTTTATCAGCCCGTATCCCATGATGGTGGTGCCCGGATCGACGCCTAATATTATTTTTTCTTTCATTTGACTGAAATTTATAGAAAACATCGTTTGTTTTTTAAGAAAAACGGTTATCTTTGCAGCGCAATTAATCAAACGGGGCATTAGCTCATCCGGCTAGAGCGTTAGACTGGCAGTCTAAAGGTGACGAGTTCGAGTCTCGTATGCTCCACTTCCCCCCTTCCATTTTTCCTTTCGGTTTACCAATTAATGGGCGTTTGCCCGGTTCGAATCAGATAATCATTCGTTTTACCAAACGGACGGCTGCCGAAAAAGCCGCGATAAACAGACAGGGGCGAGGGATGCGCCGATTTCAATATCAAATGTTTTTCAGGATGAATAAAAGCGCCCTTTTTCTGCGCATACGATCCCCACAGGATGAAAACAACATGTTCTTTTTCTTCGGCTACGGTATGAATCACGGCGTCCGTAAATGTTTCCCAGCCCCGGTTTTGATGCGAGCCTGCCCGGTGCGCCTGAACCGTTAGCGTTGCGTTGAGCAACAAAACGCCCTGTTCCGCCCATCGTTCCAGATTGCCGGAAGCCGCGACGGGAACGCCCAAATCGTCCTGCAATTCTTTGTAAATGTTTTGTAACGAAGGCGGCAGGGGAATGCCGTCGTTGACCGAGAAGCACAAACCGTGCGCCTGTCCCGGCTCATGATAGGGGTCTTGCCCCAATATCACTACTTTTACCTTATCAAACGGCGTTTTATCGAAAGCGTTGAATATCCTGTTCCCTTTCGGATAAACGGTGTGCGTTGCGTATTCGTTCTTGACAAATTCGACTAAAGCGGAAAAATAGGGCTTCTCAAATTCGGAAACCAATTTTTCTTTCCACGACGATTCTATTTTTACATCAATCATAATTTATAATTTATTCGCCCCAGTGCATGGCGTCGCGCGAGTTGCTGCTTTGCGTATATTTTAAATCCTGTAATATGGATGAATTAACCGCAATTGTGAAATTATACGACTGGTAAGGGCCAATCGGACGAACGCTCGCCGACATCGACCAGCAGTGCATTTGACGGGTAATGGTCATAAAAAAGTTGGAAAATTTCTTGTAATCAAAATCGTAACTCGTGTTGAATGTGAATCCCCATCCTTTCGTAGGATTCAGATTCCCCGAAAAGTCGAGCGTTTGATTGAAACGATAGGGATATTCCTTTTTTACCGGATCAAATTTTCCGGGCGACATATCGTACGCTACGCCTAACGAATAGTTGAAACTGAGATTCCAGGTAACATCGTTCATGAAATAACCGTTGGCGTCGCGATTCGTATCTTTTTCTTTGTGTTTCCGGAGGGAACGCGGCTGTTCCGCGCTGTTTTCCTCATCTTCCGGGTGGGGCGATTCTTCTTCCGGCGGCGCGTCGTTGTCCGTATTCTCGTTTTCGGCGTCTCCTTTTGTGAACCAATTTTTGAACGTCGAATTGTTGATCGAATAGGAAAAACTCCATCCGGTACTGCGTAAACGGCCAATACCTTTTCCGGCTTCCCAACGGGGCACATTGATTCGGGTTCCCTGTTCATTATAAGTATAGGTATCAAATTGCGCCTGAATATTGAAGTTTAGCGATTGCGTGAATTTCAGCCGGAGGCCGACGCTTAAATCCGACCAGTTCATCGAATCGGCCAGAAAATTGTAACTGATGCCCATCCGCAAGTTATCGATCAGGCTGATTTTCCGGGAAGAATCCGACGCGGCTATCGGAATTTTCATCTCCAGGTTATTGTCCAGACTGAAACTGATGCTCCCCGTTCGTCCCCTTCCCGGAGCGCCCCACAGGTGACTTTCGTAGGGGCTGTACGTCAATGTATCTAATTGTCCGTTCGGTTTATAATAAATCAAATCGCGGTAGAAGCCGTATTTTTTATCGGAAAAGTCCGGCGAACCGGAAAAACTGACCGATGGCGTCATTACATGACGAATCTGTACCTGACTGACTGTTTTACCGAAAATTCCCCACGGCTTATACATTCCATACAGTTTTGTATTGGCGCTTACGCCCATATTGTAATTATATACCCGGTTGAATCCGTAGATCGTATCGCCGTTTACTACGGCGTTTTTACGGTAATCGTAATGTTTTTCTACCTGCGAGGAATACCATCGTTCGGTATAATTGACCGATGGGGTGATGGCTATGTATTTAAACAGATTAAAGGAAGCGCTGACGGGTATATCGTGTTTTATCCCGTTTCGCCAGTCGCGGATAAGATTTTTTTCAAACAGGTTATATTCCTTTGAAGTAACGCTGTTCATCAGCAGTCCGGTATATCGCATCATGATGTTTTCGTACCAGCGGGGAGCGCCCACCTGTTCTTTTCGCCGGAAAGGATAAATATCCCGCATGGTAACCGTAAGATTCGGAAAGGTAATACTGACCGACGTGTCGCGCGATACCTGATTGATAGACGCATTGGCCGAAAACGAGAACGGGGAGTTGGGCGGCCGGTAAGAAAAATTGACGCTCGAAGCTTTTGTATTTTGGGAATATTGATTGGAATAAATGCTGCTCAATTCGTTTCGGTCATACGAACTGGTGGAGAAATTAATACTGGCCGAGAGCGTATAAAAAGGATTGGCTTTCGCGTCTTGCGAGTGCGACCAGTTCAATTTGAAGTCTTTCGCTTTACTGTAATCACTGTCGCCTTTATCGCCCAATATCGTAACCAGGTATCCGGCGTTAAAATTTCCGGAAAATTTATAGCGTTTCCTGTAATTGGAACGGGCGTTCAATCCCCACGAGCCTTTGGTGTAGATTTCTCCGGTAACTGCCAAATCCATGTAATCGTTGAACGCAAAATAATAGCCGCCTTCGCGCAACGAAAATCCCCGCGTCATCTCGTCGCCGTAAGTAGGCATAATAATTCCCGAAGAATAATCGCCGGTAAAAGGGAAATAGCCGAAGGGAATCGCTACCGGCAAGGGCACGTCTTCTATCACCAGATAAGCGGCTCCGGTAACGATGCTTTTACCGGGTTTTACTTTGGCTTTCGTCATATTGAAATAGAAATGCGGTTCGGGTTCGTCACAGGTAGTCAATTTCCCGTTTCGCATGAAAAGGTCGTCGTTCGGCATTTTTTTGGTTTCCGCTGCCGTAACGTAGCTTTCGCCCTGTTGAGTGATGACGTCGGTTACATACATTTTTTCCGTTTTGAAATTGTAGCGGACTTTTTTCATTTCGTATTGAGTGTCGCCGTCTTTGAAAACCGGATAGCCGAACTCGTCGCCGATCGAATCAATCCCGTAAGTGGCATAAACGATGCTGCTGTCGGCGTCTATTTCGATATATTCGCCGACAAGATTCTTGTTTTGATAGGTTACATTTCCGTTGCCGAAAAGGTAGAGCATGTTACGTCCATCCATTCGCATCCGTATCGTATCGGCGGTATATTGAATGGGGGCATCAATTGCGTTCGACCGCCGGGTCGAATCTTCGGCGGCAACAATCGTATCGGAAGGCAAAACCGTATTTGACGGCAAAAGAGTATCGGAAGGCAAAGTGGTATCCTGCATCGTATCTTGTGCCGACACGGTTGCCTGTTGCACAAGAAACAGCATCCACGCGCTAAAAATTAAAAGATAAGGATACTTGACTGTCATTTAATCCCAATAAGATAAACTAACCTAAAAAAAACTTTAACATTTCGTTGAAACGTTCTACCGATTCATCCCCGTATTTCGAGAGGCTTTTTCTTACTTGCTCCACTGTTTTCACCCTCTCCAAATGGGATTTGGAATAAAATTTATCTGCAAAGCAAATCAATTTTTCTTCCGGCGATACCGGAAGCATATCGCGGTGCGGAAGAGGGAGTTGATTTTGAATAATGTCTTCCTTTGTTAATCCGGAACCGGTATGCCGCTCACAAACCGGCGCATGTTTTTCGAAGCCCTCTTTACGCATAATTTCCGCTCCTAAATATCCGTGACAAATATACCTGAATTTACCGAAACAGTGTATTTGCGGAGCATCCGTCAAGAAAATACCTATATCGTGAACCATAGCCGCTTCATAAAGAAATGCTTTGTTGAAATTCAATTCGGGGTGCATGTTCGCAATTTCCAACGCTCGATCGGCAACGGCTAAACTGTGCGTAAATAATATATTATATAATTCGCTCCCCTCTTTGTAATATTTTTTAATAATCTCCTCCGGTACCATTTTTTAAAAGAAAGCACAAATGTACGTGAAAAAAATGAATTTTCCTCATTCCCACTTCATTTAGCGCCAAACGGGATAAGCCCCCGCCTCAGTAGTCCAGCATCATGCCGGCACGGATACCGGTAATTACTTCTTCTCGGTTGTTTAACCGTTTTATCATTCCTTTGTTGCGGACGAATGGGGCGTCGGGGACGTCGAAAATCACCAGTTCTTTCAGGTTGTAACAGGTTTGAATCGAGTGCAGGAAAGCCTGTCTGACGACTTCACCCCGGTAAAAAAATTCTTTCACAACGATTTGATTTCCTTCCGGGAATGTAAAAGCCAACCCCGCACTACCGGCAAACAATACGCCCCGGCTGTTGAAAAAATCCCACAGGATATGAGCGAATTGCGATTGGGTTTTCAATACGATATTCGACTGTTCGAGGAGGAACCGGATGTAAATATCCCAAAGAATTTCAAAGTTGTCCATTGCGTCCTGCAAGTTGTCGTAAACGGCTACATCTTCCTTTTGTGGTGGAAAATCGGACGTGAGGTACAAAATACTTTCGGGAAAGGCTTTTACGTATCCCCATTTCTCGTAAAAGCCGAACAGCCATTCTTCCTGCGGAATAAGGAACGTATAAACATACCCTTTTGCTTTCATGATTTCGAAGGATGCGCACAGCAAACGCGACATGAAGCCCCTTTGCCGAAATTCGGGATGAGTCATCGCGCCCGAAATATACGCCGCCGGGGAAGCGCTGTATCCGGTTTTAAGTAAATACGGAATCATTTGCAGGGAAGCTACCGGAATGTTATCTTCCACATAAACAATCGTTTCTTCGTTGCTATACACCCGGTCGAAATAAAAAGCGATAAATTCGTCCGAATCATCAGGGAAACACAGTTTCCACATCGTTTTTAAGGCTTCCTTATCTTTTTCTTTTCCGAATCGCATCATACGGCATTATTCTTTTATCCGGGCATATCCTTTTCCCAGAAGGATAGCCGGATAGTACGACATTTTTGCTTTGCGCAACGATTCCAGTCCCAAGTCTTCTTCGCGGTTGATGTAGGCATAACCGGCGCAATTGTGCTCCGCAAACTGCTGGTTGATCATCGTAAAACCGCCGTTAATTTCGTGAAGGCATTTTTCGGCATGTATCCCGAACGTGTCCTGTCCCAAAGGCTGGCCGTATGAATAGGCCAGTATTTCGCCGTCGATTCGCAATGCGCCTCCCGTCAAACCCAGTTTCTCGTAATAGTTAAATGCTTTTTGTGTCGCAACCTGTTCTTGAGCCAGCGAAAGGACGCCGGAGCAACCCCCGTTTTCGGCGCACCACCGTTCGTAGAGTTCCACACATTCGGGGATGATTGCGCGGGTAATCGGAAGATATTCCCATCGATACGTCCGTTTGAATTTATTGATATGGTTGCGTTTCGCCTGATATTTTTTCCCGGCCAGCGAAATTAGATCGGCGGACGAATAAATGTATTCGTGCCAGTTCCGTTCCGTTTCATAAATGAATTGGCCGGGCAAGGCGTTTTCAATCAAATCGAACATTTCGGGGGTGATAGCGTAGAGGCGGACGGGCGTTACCCGTTCCTGCGCGTCGTCGCAGATTTGAGTCAAAGCCTTTTTCAAATTGCCTTCTCCTAACGGGAACAGGTATCCGGGCACATCTTCCGACGGTTGGAAACGGAAATACAGGAAGTCGTCGTCAATACAAAACTGGGTGTTGTACAAATGCTTCCATATAAAAATATTGGAAAAGGAAAAATCACAATTTCTGAAATTGCTTCGATAAAAAAAGGATTGAATCCGTTCCTTATCGGCAATCATTACAGGTTTGAAATCGAGCATATAATTTATTTATAAGAGCTTGTTGGTAGCGGTATCCGGGAAAACGATAGCCGGTTTGAAATGTTTAGCTTCCTCAAAGTCCATCAAAGCGTATGCGATGATAATAATAATATCGCCGGGCTGTACTTTGCGGGCGGCAGCCCCGTTCAAGCAAATCATACCCGAACCGCGGATACCTTTAATCACGTATGTTTCGATGCGTTCCCCGTTATTATTGTTGACAATCTGTACTTTTTCTCCTTCAATGATATTCGACGCTTCCATCAAATCTTCGTCGATGGTAATGCTGCCGATATAATTCAGGTTGGCCTCCGTTACGGTAAGCCGGTGAAGTTTGGACTTAACGACTTGAATCATCATATATTGATAAATATAAATAACATTGTAG
>JAISNS010000366.1 GCA_031276105.1 Dysgonamonadaceae bacterium | reverse complement strand
TTTATTTACCGCGCTTTGCGCCACTTTTAGTGTTTAGTTTTTAGTTTTTAACTCTTTAAAGTTTTCTTGCTCCGTTTTTGATTACCACATCATAGACTTTGGGTTTGATGTTAAATTCTTTTTCGTAAGCTTCCGTAGCTTTTTTAACAAATTCGTCTATTTTGTCGTCTTTCACTAAGTTGATGGTACATCCGCCGAAGCCGCCGCCCATAACGCGCGAACCGGTTACTCCGTATTTTTTGGCCTGATCGTTTAAGAAATCCAGTTCCGGGCAACTGACGGTGTATTTTTTGCTCAACCCTTCGTGAGTTTCATACATTTTCTTTCCTACGGTTTCGTAATCATCTTTTTTCAACGCTTCGCAAGTATCCAAAAGGCGTTGTATTTCTTCAATCACAAACTCGGCGCGGATGTAATCTTCTTCGCTCACTTTTGCTTTCACTTCTTTTAATTGATCAAGATTAGTGTCGCGAAGCAGTTTTACTTCAGGATGATTGTTAGCAATTGCGGCAACCACTCTTTCGCACGATTCGCGGCGTTTGTTATATTCTCCGCCAACAGCCAGATTATGCGGTACGCAGGTGTTCAACAAAACCAACTGATACCCTTTCGGATCAAAAGGCACGTATTCGGATTCCAGCGATCGGCAATCCAAACGGATGAGCGAACCTTCTTTACCCAAACAAGAGGCGTATTGATCCATGATGCCACATTTTACGCCCACATAATTGTGCTCGGTAGCTTGACCGATTAAAGCCAATTCCTTACGGGAAAAACCTAAATTGTACTGATCGTTCAACGCAAAACCGACAGCGCTTTCCAATGCGGCAGAAGACGACATGCCGGCGCCCAGCGGGACATCGCCCGAAATAACAATATCGAATCCGGGAATGGTTTTACCTTTTTTTATCATTTCGCGGGCAACGCCAAACAGGTATTTAGCCCAACCTTCCTGCGGCTTATCTTCTTCCCGCAAGCCAAATTCCGACGATTCGTTCAAGTCCAGCGCGTAAGCCCTCACTTTATCCGTTCCGTTGGGTTTTATTTCGGCATACATTGCCTTGTCGATAGCGCCCGGAAGAACAAAACCGCCGTTATAGTCGGTATGCTCGCCAATTAAGTTAATACGTCCCGGAGAAGTGTATAAAACACCGCCTTCTCCAAATAATTCGTTAAATTTGTCAGAAATTTTTTTCGTTTCCATGATACATTAATAGTTTGATAAAATTATATTAGTTGAAAATTATGTTAGAAATACTTCCTCCCTGTCGCCACCAATGGGAAGCGCAAAGATAATGAAAAATCTATTATGTTTTGTATATTGAGTAAATAATATATCGGATTATTTAGGCATAACGCTACAGATTCAAATTCCAAATGCAATAAATTTAGAATTTGAATCTGCATGTGCCTTTGTTTTTTTTTATTCGCCGGTACATAATTCAATAATTTTTTATACCTTTGCAATCTTAAATAATTAAACAAATAAAAATCCTTTTTATATTGAATCAATATGAAATTCGTAGTATCCAGTAGTTTGTTGTTGAGCCACTTGCAAACAGTTGGCCGGGTAATAGCCTCTAAAAACGCTATTCCTATTTTGGATTGTTTCCTGTTCGAACTCGAAGGAAACCGGTTGATAATTACGGGCGCAGATAGCGAAACCCGGATGGTTACTTCCATCGAAGTGGCGGATGTTGCAGGTAGCGGCATTTTTGCCATTCCTTCCAGAAATTTGTTGGATTCCTTGAAAGAACTTCCGGAACAGCCGGTTAATTTTGAAATTAACGACGTTAATCTTGATGTCATTATTCATTATGAAAACGGACGTTACAATTTTGTTGCCCAAAAAGGGGATGAATATCCTCAAGCCAAGCCATTGAGCGAGGACGCATTCAAATTGCATATTGCCGCCGCCGATTTGCTTGCCGGAATAAATTCTACCTTGTATGCTACCGGCGAAGATGATTTGCGTCCGGTTGTGAATGGTATCCTTTTCGACATTAAGGAAGAAAATATTACATTTGTGGGTTCCGACGGCCATAAACTGGTGCGTTTCATCAACTTGGACGTGAAAGGAAACGAAGCGGCCGCTTTCATCCTTCCTAAAAAACCCGCCAACCTGTTAAAAACAATTCTTCCTCGCGAAGAAGGTGAAGCAGTTATTGGCTTCGACACCAACAACGCCTACATTACCATCGGACATTTCAATGTAGTATGTCGTTTAATAGAAGGAACTTATCCTAATTACAACGCAGTTATCCCCAAAGAAAATCCGTATCGTCTTACTATTGACCGGGTACAGTTTCTGAATGCCTTGCGACGGGTAACGGTGTTTTCCAGTTCGGCAAACAGCCTGATAAAACTGACTATTTCGGACAACAGTATTTTTATTTCCGCTCAGGATATTGATTTTGCCACATACGCAGAAGAAACCGTTGCCTGCGTATATGAAGGCGAAAGTATGAATATCGGCTTCAAAGGCCTTTATCTGATTGAAATACTAAGCAATATTTCATCGGAAGAAGTGGCGCTTGAATTGGCCGACCCAACCCGTCCCGGTTTGGTTTTGCCGGTCGAAAACGAAGAAGGCGAAGATTTATTGACATTGTTGATGCCGGTGATGCTAAACGATTAATTAAGTTATGAATTATGAGTTATGAATTGGCGCGAAGCAAACAAGCCCGCTTTGCGTAACTCATAATTCATAATTCATAACTACATTTATAATTCATTTAACGTGAAATTAAACCTGAAAAATCCCCTTGTCTTTTTTGATTTAGAGACTACGGGAACAAATATTGTCTCCGACAGAATTGTCGAAATTTCCTATCTGAAAGTAATGCCCAATGGCGACGAAGAGTCTAAAACCCGTCGTATCAATCCGGAAGTACCTATTCCTCCGGAAGCGACAGCGATTCATGGCATTAAGGATGAAGATGTGAAAGACGCTCCTACCTTCAAATTGGTCGCCAAATCGTTGGCCGTCCAAATTGAAGGCTGTGATTTAGCCGGTTATAACTCCAATCGTTTTGATATTCCCCTGCTGGCCGAAGAATTTTTACGCGCCGAAGTAGATATTGATTTGATGAAACATAAATTTATTGATGTTCAAACAATATTTCACAAAAAAGAACAGCGGACGCTATCAGCTGCCTATAAATTTTATTGCAATAAGGATTTGGAAAATGCTCATACGGCGGAAGCCGATACAAAAGCAACCTACGAAATCTTGCAATCCCAATTAGACCGTTATCCCGATTTGGTGAACGACATCGCTTTCCTTTCCGAATTTTCCGCTTTCAGCAACAATGTCGATTATGCCGGTCGCGTGATTTATAACGATAAAAAACAGGAAATTATTAATTTCGGCAAATACAAAGGGCGCATAGCGGAAGAAGTCCTTCAGGAAGACCCCGGTTATTATGGCTGGATTATGCAGGGCGACTTTCCGTTATATACCAAAAAAGTTTTTTCTACTATCCGCTTACGGTCGGCATTTAATAAATAAACGTCCGGTTTAGCAAGTAGTTACAACGCTGACTATTTCGCCGTCGGCCAGAAGCGTCCGTATAACATCGTTGTTTTTCAACGTTTTTGCTGTTTTTACGCTTTTCCCGTCTTTCAAAGTGATGGAATAGCCTTTGGCAAGAATGTAGGCGGGTGAGGACAAGTGGAAAAACGATTCTTTTTCTTTTAAGCGAGTTTCTTTATCCTGAAAAAATTGTTGGGTTGACCGTTGGATTTCTGCCGTTAACGATTGGACGGCATAATTATGTCGTTCCAATATTGTGTTCAGATACAGCGGGAATCGAAGTCTCATTTTTTGAAGCGATGTATTTGCTGTTTCCATTTGTTGCGTTACCCCGTAAACAATGGATGTCCGCATTTCTTCCAAAGTTTCCAACGTTTTTTCCGACAGGCTAACCAAGTAATCGGCAACTGCCGTCGGCGTTTTAGCCCGTCGCCATGCAACGAAATCAAGTATGGTATTATCCCTCTCATGTCCTATTCCGGTGATGATCGGCAAAGGAAACTGTGCACAATGCGAAGCCAAGGGGTATGAATCGAAACCTGATAAATCCGAACTGGCGCCTCCTCCGCGAATAATCACCACTACGTCGAACCGGTCGCGGTATTCATAGATTTTTTCCAAAGCGGCAATGATTGAATTTTCGGTTTGCTCGCCTTGCATAATGGCAGGAAACAGACGGGGATAAAATACGAATCCCTGTTCATTGCGAAGCAAATGATTTTGGAAATCTTCGTAGCCGGCCGCCGTGGGAGAAGTGATGATGGCCACCCGTTGAGGCAATGCAGGCATTTCCAATTCCTTGTTCATATCAAGTATCCCGTCTTCTTCCAATCGCCGGAGAATTTCCTGTCGCCGGCGTTGGATATCGCCCAGAGTATAAGTAGGGTCGATGTCGTAAATACTTAATCCATATCCATATACGGTATTGAAATCGACAGAGACCTTGACAAGTACTTTAATGCCCGATACAAACGATTGCCCGGTTTTTTCTTCAAAATACGGTTTTAGTACCTGAAAGGTATTTTTCCAGATATAGGCTCTCGCTTTGGCAATGATGTTGCCGTTTTTTTCTTCTTTTTCAATGAATTCCAAGTAACAGTGGCCATTATTGTTGAAACGGACGTCGCTTGTTTCGGCCAGCAGCCAATAAGTGTCGGGGAAAGCCTGTTTTATTTCGCAGGCAATCAGCGAATTTAATTGCGACAGTGTGAGAAAATCCATGCTATTGTTTTATGAATTTGCAGATATAGCGTTTATCCTCTTTTTGCATACAGGCAATGTAAATGCCTTTGCGTAAATTTGATGTGTCGATGTAAGCGGAGGTGGCGGGAGTTTCCATTGCTTTGGTTCCCATAGTTGTATAAATGCTTATCCGGGCATTGGGAGAGTCATTATTCCGGATATAGAGCCGGTTTCCTTCCGGGCTGGCGACCAGTTCTCCGGGAAGCGGTGAACGAGGAATCGAAACTTCCTTTTTTCCTTCGTTATATGCTTTGAAAAAATCCGGTATTCCATAACCGTATTCGTTGTCCGGATTTTGATAGCGGTTTGCCGATTTCCGAATTAAATCCATCAATTCCAAGCTGTTCAGTTTCGGAAGAGCTTGCCATAGCGAAGCTACCGATCCGGAAATAATGGGACAGGAAAAAGAGGTTCCATTGCCGTCCGTCCTTTTTCCGGTTGGCCCCCACACGGTCGTATTGACGCCCATTGCTACAATATCCGGCTTAACCCTTCCGTCGCTGCTGTATCCCACGGAAGAGAAAGAGGCTAAGGTAGAATCGCTTGCAACGGCGCCTACCGTAAGTATATTATCCGCATCGGAAGGGAAAGCGATTTTTCCCCACACGTTTCGTTGCTCGTTTCCTGCCGAATTGCATAAAATCATGCCTTTATAAGCCGCCATCGAGGCTGCACGGCTCGCAGGAACCGTTTGACCGTCCAATTCCGACTGCGTGTGATCCCATTCGGGTTTCGTGGGAAAGGTGAAATAGCCCAGCGAAGTAGATACGATATCCACTCCCAAACTGTCGGCATATTCTACGCCGGCTACCCAATAGTCTTCTTCTACCGGAAATTCGCTTCCGTTTACTTCGGTTTTGAAAAGGTAATATTCCGCTTCCGGAGCCGTTCCCATCATTTCCTGCGGCTGATTGGCCAGCATACAGGAAAGAACTTTCGTTCCGTGATCCATTATACTGCGCAACGGATTTTCATTTTCATGAGTGAAATTCTTTACGCCGAGAATTTTAGACGGATCAAAACACGTGATATTATCCGCATCTAAAAAACCGCCATCCATAACGGCGATGCTGATATTTTTTCCGTAATATCCCTGTTCGTGAAGCAAATGTCCATTCTGAAGGCTGATTTGAGTAAAACTGCTCCCGTAAAGTTCCGAATAAAAACCGGATGTAAAAAATGGAAAAGGCGCTTGAGTAATAACGCCTTCCCAAACCGGATACAGCCGGCTTACGAAAGGCAGTTCGCGTAATAATTCCACCGTTTCTTCGTTTGAAACGTCCACGACAATGGTTTTGACCCACTTACTGTAAGTGCGGATAGAAGCGCCGGTTTCGATCACGGCATCGAAATAAGTCGGACTGATAGGCAAATCCGTTTCATCGACAGGAAACCCTTGCCGGATTCGCCGGTCGATGGATTTGGGCGAAAGAAATTCTTCGGGTCTGTCGATGCTGTACGGCGAAATTCCTTTATCGGTCAGGATGAGCCGGTACATAACCGTTTTCTGTGCAGCAGAAATGCCGGTACAAAAAAGCAGAACAAGAATCGGTAAAATTTTCATTATTGGGAGATTGTATTATGAAACACGTTCTATCAATACGGTCGCATAAGCTGCAATGCCTTCTCCCCTTCCGACAAATCCCATTTGCTCGGAAGTGGTTGCCTTTATGGAAACGTCTTCTTCATCGACGCCCATTATCCGGGCTAAACACGATTGCATGGACGGAATAAACGGATTGAGTTTCGGCTTTTCGGCACAAACCGTAATATCAGCATTTCCCGGTTCGTAGCCTTTGGAACGTATGATTTCCATCGTTTTTTGCAGCAGAATTTTACTGTCGATATGCTCGAAAGCCGCATCCGTGTCGGGAAAATGGTAGCCGATATTTCTTGCATGTGCAGCGCCCAATAAGGCGTCGCATAAAGCATGAATAAGGACATCCGCATCCGAATGTCCTTCTAATCCTTTGTCGTGAGGTACTTGAATACCGCCCAGCCACAATTTGCGATTTTCGGCAAAGCGGTGCACATCGTATCCGAAGCCGACCCTGATTTTTTTCATTATCGCACTAAGTTTTTTAAACCATCCATGTCGAAAGTCAACGCGATGCGAATCGTCTGATCTAACGGATTGGACGGGACGGTAGAGATCAGGTAAGCGGCGTCTAACTGGAATGCCGTCAGTTTGAATCCAACGCCTGCGGAAAAATATTGCCGGTTTCCTTTGTTGGGATTTTCATAAAAATAACCGCCTCGAACGAAAAACTTGTTGTCGTAAGCATATTCTGCGCCAAAAGACCAGGATATTTCCTGAAATTCTTCTTTGGCTCCTCCGGGAGCATCGCCGAAGGATTTGAAAATTCCACTAATGGGCGCTGTTTCCTTGTATTTGTTTAAAGCGGCTGTTTTGTCATCAACTTCGGAAAGATCGGGCGGAGTCGGCACTAAATATTTGTTTGCATCTACGCTCAACGAAAGCGTATTGTAATCGTCCATCGGGAAAAGCAACGAAGTTCCCAGCCGCAGATTGGTCGGAATAAAATACGAATTATTTCCTCCGTCGTACGAAATTTTACTTCCGATATTGGATATGTTAAAGCCCAATCCCCATAAACATTCGCTGTTTCCCAGCATCAGGTAGTTGTGGTAATATCCGGCTATATCTGCGGCGAAAGCCGATCCCGGTTGCAAATCCGAAGCGCCATCGACATTGGTTCCCATATCCGAATAAATAAAACGGAATACGGCAGACAGGGCGAATGTTTCGGTCACTTTCATCGAATAACCGGCGTCCACAGCCATTTCGTAAGGACTGATGCGGGTTGATTCCGTTCCTGATATATCGGTTAAGGCAATTTCTCCCAGCGAAAAATACCGCAAAGAGGCTCCGAGTGCATGACGGTCGCTGTCGCCTAATTTATAGAATCCGGAAAGATAGACCAAATCAATATCGCTTACCAAACTTCTCAACCAGGGGGTGTAGGAAAGGCTGACGCCGGCTTTGCTGTATGCAAACGCATATTTGGCCGGATTCCAGTATTGGGAAGCCATATCGGGTTCGGTAGCGGCGCCGATGTCTCCCATCCCTCCTCCGCGGGCGTCGGGCGCTATGGTTAGCGAAGGTACGCTTACGGTAACGATGTTGAGCGAACTTCTTCCGCTGCCATCATCCTCCTGTGCCTGTATAATAAGTGAAGTATAAATACTTAGAAAAATAATTGCTCCAAATTTAATTTTATTCATTCCTGTCGTTTTTTTCTTTTGTATAAACTGTTAATTTCGTCGTTTTATTGTTTCAATACGATTATTTTTTTAGCTTTTGTGGCTTCTTTGCCTTCCGGCGCGTTTATGATTGCCCGGTAAACATAAATTCCCTGTTCTACCCGTTTGCCGGAATTGTCGGTTAAATTCCATTCGATTTCATACTGTTTCAGCCATGAAGAAGAACCGGTTTCCTTATGAGACCAAATGGTGCGTCCCGTTACGTCGTACACAAATAATTCCACATCAATAATTGATTCGGGTCGATCGTGTATTAAGAGGAAATGGGTGAAGTCGCGTGCCGGAATATGCGTTGCCGTAATGTCGTATAAATTGGGTTTCAAGCCTTTGATTACGTTAAAGTGCAAGGTATCGCTGATCGAACGGTTCAGGATGTTCCATACTTTGAACACTAATTGGTGCTTTCCTTCGGGCAGTTCCGGAATCGCAAAGCGGACTTCACCTTCTTGTCCGTCTGCAACAAAATACGAATTAAGCGTATAGGTACGTTGAGCCGAATTGTCGATACAAACCGTTATATCGTGTCCCAATCCGTTTCCGCTCATGTTAATTCCTTTTTCATCATAAACGCGGGCGACAAAGAACGGCGTTTCGTTGACGTCGTCGCCATTTTGGAAAGATTCCGAATTGAGGAACAGTTGCCGTATTTCCGGCTCTCCAATATCGGAATCAATGTTACCTTCCGAACCGGCAAAGAGGAAATTTTTATAATATCCGTTTGCATCCATGCCTGAATTTTCATCGTAGGCGTAAAAACTGATTTTACCGTTTTCTTTGTTATAGGCAATATCTAAAGGAACCGTAAAAGAAATGGAAAATTTGCCGGCGGTAACTTCTTTACTTCCGGAGAAAATCCGGCTGGGATAATCGGGAAAAGTAAAATACGTTCCGTCCGGACTTGGAGAAAGCGCTTTTATGAGTTGTTTTCCGTCGAATATGGTTGCTTTGATATTTCCGTTGAAACCGGTAGCGATATTTCCGTTTGCATCCGTTATGTTTCCTTCCAGCGTTACATCTTCCATTGTCCGGAAGATATATGTTTTTGTTGCATCAATCATTTCGCCGTTAATCTTTTCCAGTTCAATGTTCAAGACCGGATAATTCAGTTGCATTCCGGGATCTCCCAGAAGAATGTAATTAAGTTTGTTGTGGTTGCGTTTAGTTGACATGGCGGCATCTACCTCTTTTTTACTTTTACGGGCAATATCGCCTAAACGAAGTCTTTGGCCGTTAGGTTTAGAAAAAATATTTCGTACCAGCTTATCATTAATAACAAGATTATCACTCGAATATACAATGCGGCTTGTCGTAAACAAAGCGATAGCGCCGCCTTTTTTATTCAAAAAGGCTTCTTCGCCGCCGGAGGTAACGCTGCTGTCGAACCAGCCGAAATCGCACGTGGCGGTTATCCATAGCGGAAGCCCTTCGGAACTCATTTGCCGGACGTCCACAATATTCAGCATATCTTCTTCCGACCAGGAGCTTGGGCTTCCATGCCCCGTATAATTCAGCAGGAAACATCCGCTTTTCACAGCATCCAGAAACTTCTTTTTAGCATCCGGAAATGTCGTTTTGCCATTGATATTTACCGGATTGAAGGCGTCCATATACGATTTGGTTATTATATATTGAGGATTGCTTGATTCGATGTATTCGGCAATATCGTTGGCTTGCCTTGCATGTACCGGCGAACTTTTAGAATCGGCATTGTCGGCGGTAGATACGACTCTGTTTTTCCATTCTCCCAAAGGAGATTTATCCATATAATCAATCACTTTGTTTACTGCATTTTGCGCCTGAGCGAGTGAACTTACCGGAAACCGTCCGATTCCGATGTCCAGATCGTCCAGGTCCAAAGCCACGCCTTCGTTGTCGTCCAAAAAACCAAAATAATCGTCGGTCCCGTAGGAAGCGGATTCATTCAAGGATTCTACCCACTGGAAAGTTAGTAAATAATAGCGGGGATCTAAACTGCGCCCTATGGTGGTAAGAAAGCGGTTGTCAAATATTCCGTCGCCGAAAAGAAGCAAATATCCGGGTTTTTCTTCTTCAGTGACGGCACGGTCGTAAAACATTTTCATAAAGCGGCGATAGGCGGTAGCATCGGGATTTCCGGATGAAAATTCGTTATATATCTGTTCGGGGCGGACAACGGCTACTTTGAATCCGTTGCGGCGATGCCGTTCGGCCAACTGTTCTGCCGGAGCGGCATATACTTCCGAAGCGATGATTACGTAATCGACGGCTTGCATGCCATGCAAGTCCTGATTACTTATTTCGCTCATCAATGCCGGAACGGGAAACGGTTGACTGAAATCGATCATAACATATTCGTGCAAAACGTTATCGGGAACAGAACCGAAAGTCAGTTTATTTCCGTCGCGGGTTGTTTTTACGACTTTGGCATCCTGATTGGCGGTTATATCCCAAATCAAAGTTTGTGCGCCGGCATTTTCGATCGTATATTTTACATTGGAAGAAAGGCTTTCTTTGTTTCTGAAAAAAGTATATCCCGTATTGTAGAATTGCATGCGCCGTTTCATATTCAACAGGATGTAATCCAGATAAGCAATGGTTTGTCCCTCAGAATCGTATTGGACATTGACCGTTGTCTGTTCTTTTTTTTCCCCTGTCCAACTAACGCTTTTATCAGCTAAAGAAGCTTTCACGTATTCGGGGGACGGATGAAGTATCGACAAATTTACCAGTTCTACGTTTTCGACAGATAAAGACAGGGGCGCTGTTTTTCCTGCGGGAGGAGCGCCGACAAAAGCAATGCGTATTTTTCCGGTTTCGGATGTGATACCGGGAATGGAAAATGAAAAACTTTGCGTGTTCTTTCCTACAAAATTTTCACCGAATAACATGCGTCCGCTGTTAATCACTTCTTTCTCTTCTTTTTCGTGCAGAGCGTAATCGTCGAAAGAAGTAAGGTTTATCGCCGTCGACGGCAGGCTCGGAGGATTTATTTCTTCCATTATTTTGGGGCCGCTATCGCTTTCGGTAAGGAAATAGGAAGCGGAAACGGCGTATGGATTGTTTTCACGCTCATAAAGATCGGCGTTTCTATTGTAAGTCCACTTGACAGGGCCGCGTCCGTAAAAAAGGAGGAAATCGCCGGCATTGAATATTCCGTCCGAACCTTTATTCATCCAGACGGCCACTTCGGGAAGATCGTCGATATAGGGTTTAGTGAAATTTTCGTCCAGTATCCAAGCGCCATACCCGTAAATCTTGACATTGGCCGGATTGTTGATACCCATTTTCGTTATCTCTTCGTAAGTCAGTTTGTAAACGGCGCTTTCTTTGATTTGTATTTGAATCCATTTGCCTGAAGCCAACACGGAATTTTTGGCATAGCGGGAACCGTCGTTTATCGACAAGGCCGGATTAACGAAGAAAATCTGAAAACAGATTATCAATCCTGCATATAAACATGAATGTTTCATAATATCTTTTATTTTATATAGAAATCCAAAAGTTTTGTTTCTCCGATATATCCCTGTAAATGGTCGTTTATGTGTACTTTTCCTACACCTGCCGGAGTTCCGGTGTAAATCAAGTCTCCCATTTTCAATGTAAAAAAGCGGCTGACATAAGCAATGATTTCGTCTATTTTGAAAATCTGACTGTTTGTATTTCCTTCTTGCACGGTTATTCCGTTGATATCTAAATGGAAAGACATATTGTTAATATCCATTTTTTCTTTCTCTAAAGAAATAAATCCGCCTGTTACCGCCGAATTGTCGAATGCTTTACATACTTCCCACGGCAAGGCGTTTGCTCTTAACTGTTGTTGTAAATCTCTTGCGGTCATATCAATACCTATGGTAACTTCGTCGTAGTAGCGGTGGGCAAACCGTTCGGCAATATTTTTACCCAAGCGATTGATTTTTACTACAATTTCAGCCTCGTATTGCACATCCGAAGAAAAACCGGGAATATAAAAAGGTTTTCCCTCTTTCAACAAAGAAGAATCGGGCTTCATAAAAATTGCCGGTTCCCTATCTAATAACGTATGGCGCATCTCTTTATTGTGAGATGGATAATTCAT
>JAISNS010000314.1 GCA_031276105.1 Dysgonamonadaceae bacterium | reverse complement strand
AGGGAAACAATATGTTTTTGTAGCGGAAGGAAATTCATTTTCAAGATTTACCGGACTTTCGAATATCCCGAATACCGACGAACCGGAACCGGACATGCTTGCGTAAATAGCGCCATGTTCATATAATTTCCGTTTAACTGCTCCTATTTCCGGATACTGCTCAAAAACGCCGGTTTCGAAATCGTTTGTCAAGCGTGTTTTCCATTCTCCGACAGGACGTTGAACCGTTTCCGGCAAAGGAAAATCCGGCTGTTTCGGTTTAATCCGGGCATAAGCTTCCGGAGTCGAAACAAAAATATCCGGTTTCACTAAAACCAAGTAATAGCCTTGAAGCGAAAGAGTTATTGGAGTAAAAATATTGCCTGTTCCTTCGGCAAATACCGGCTTATTCCGGATAAAAAACGGACAATCGGCGCCGATTTGAGCAGCATAGCTTTCCAATTGATCCGAAGACAAATTCAATCCGGCAAATTCGTTGATTAGCAGCAGCATTTGGGCTGCGTCGGAAGAGCCTCCGCCCAAACCGGCTCCCATTGGGATATTTTTGCGAAGATAAATAGCTATTTCGGGTAAATCGTAATCGTTTCTCAATAAATTGAAAGCTCTCATTACCAGATTATTATTCGGATTCTCATCAATCGGGATACCACTCGGCGTAAAAGTAGTTTTCCCTTCTGCCGGAACTATTTCCAACACATCGTACAAGCGGATGGGATAAAAAATCGTTTCGATATTATGATATCCGTCCGATCTTTTAGAAACAATGTAGAGACCGAGGTTTATTTTTGCATTCGGAAAAGAAATCATATTAATTCTACGTTTTATTCGATTTCACACATAAAAGTTTCTTTCTCCGAGTAAAGATAATGTATCTGCATCCCGGCGAACGATTAAGTTAAAAAAAACCAAAAGAGGCCGTTCTTAAAAACGCCTCTCCTGGTTTTTTGTTCACGCAGAAAGACTTTCGTCATTCATATCCAATTCATTCTTATTCCTGTCGAAGAATTTGTATTCGAGGAACCCAAGACTTTGGTCGGGAATGATTTGCATTCCCCAAGAATATTTGAATTTCCATTTCACTTTCAGGGAATAAATCCCTTTGCAGACAAATGCCGCAATGTACGGATGTAGATACAATTTAAATTTCTTCACTTTTAATTTCTCCACGACGTCCCGAATTTTATTTTCCAAAATATCGGTAAAAAAGATGGCGGGTTTAATTTCACCTTTCCCAAAACAAACCGGACAAGTTTCTGCCGTAGTAAAATCCATCGCCGGTCGTACCCGTTGCCGGGTAATCTGCATCAGGCCAAATTTACTCACCGGTAGGATGTTATGTTTTGCGCGGTCGGTAGCCATTATTTTACGCATGTGGTCGAACAATTTTTGACGGTTGTCCTGTTCGTGCATATCAATAAAATCGACAACGATAATTCCACCCATATCTCTCAGACGCAATTGGCGGGCTATTTCGTCGGCGGCGGCCATATTCACATCCATCGCTGTACTTTCCTGACCGGAAGTCGATTTAGACCGGTTGCCGCTGTTCACGTCAATCACGTGCATGGCTTCGGTGTGTTCGATAATGAGATAAGCGCCGTTTTTGAAAGTTACTGTTTTACCGAATCCGGATTTAAGCTGTTTAGTAATTACAAAGTTGTCGAAAATAGGAATTTCGCCGGTGTAATGTTCAACAATTTTAGCTCTCTCGGGATCGATGAGCGCGACGTATTCTTTGACTTCATTATAAACATCTTCGTCATTAATATGAATGTGTTCGAACGAAGAATTATAAATGTCCCTCAATAAAGCGACCGTTCGTCCCGTTTCCTCATAAAGGAGTACAGGCGCCTTATTTTTAAGGACTTTCGCCATATTGTCTTCCCAATGCCTGAACAGTGTTTTTAATTCCGTATCAAGTTCTGCCACCCGTTTGTCTTCGGCGGAAGTTCGCACGATAACGCCGAAATTTTTCGGTTTGATACTTTGAATTAATTGCCGGAGTCTTGCCCTTTCCTCTGCGGATCTGATTTTTTGGGAAACGGAAACTTTATCTCCGAAAGGGATCATCACCAAATAACGACCGGCAAAGGAGATTTCCGCAGTCAGTCGCGGGCCTTTGGTCGAAATTGGTTCTTTGGCAATCTGAACCAGAATGGAGTCGCCCTGTTTTAATACGTCGGTAATACTTCCTTCTTTGGGATTACCTTGCAAATGTGCAAATTTATTCAAAGAAGGCAATTTTTTTTTGTCGGTAACGGCTGCTTCCAAAAATTTGCTCAGGCTATTAAAATTAACGCCTAAATCCTGATAGTGAAGAAATGCATCTTTTTTGTATCCAACATCAACGAATGCAGCATTTAATCCCGGCATCAATTTTTTGATTTTGCCGAGATAGACGTTTCCTACCGAAAATGAAAGATTGCGTGCTTCCTTTTGTAACTCAACTAATTTTTTGTCCTCAAGGAAGGCAATAGACACTTCGTTTGTTTGAACGTCGATTACTAATTCGCTAATCACAATGTTGTTATAATTTAAATGAATAAATAATTTAGAACTAAACACGAAAGGTTAAAAGCGCAAATGCACATTTAACCTCCCATGTTTAAGTATCAAAGAAGAAGAGATTTATTTTTTCTTTTTATGTCTGTTCTTCCTGAGTCTTTTTTTGCGTTTGTGAGTCGACATTTTATGTCTCTTCCTTTTTTTCCCGCTTGGCATTGTTATTTAATTTTTCTGTTAATAAATTAATCTGCCTTTATTTCCCTTCCCAACCTTTTCTCAAATTTTCCGCAAAGTACTGAGACGGTTTGAATGTAGGAACATAGCGTTCGGGAATAATAATGGTTGTTTCATTTTTAATGTGACGGGCAGCTTTTGCAGCTCTTTTTTTCACTACAAATGAACCGAATCCTCTTAAATATACGTTATCACCATTATTCATTGATTTCATTACTTCCGTCATGAAACCTTCTACGCACGCAAGAACACTTGCCCTGTCAACACCCGTGCTTTTAGCAATTGCACTAACAATATCTGCTTTTGTCATGATTATAAATTATTTAATAATTAATTAATTGAATTTTTTTGAAGTGCAAATATACGGCAATTATTTGTTATAAAAAAAGTTTTGCGAATTATTTTTCAAAAAAAATAGAAATAACAGCAATTTTAGCTGTATTTTTGCATCCTGATTATGGAAAATACGGAGTTTATCACGAAAAAGTTAATTGATTGGTACAAATCGAATCAGAGAACTCTCCCTTGGAGGGGCACGAACAATCCGTACAAAATATGGATTTCGGAAATTATTCTTCAGCAAACGCGGGTCGTGCAGGGCTTAGAATATTATATCCGGTTTATTGAGCGTTTCCCCGATGTAAAAACGTTGGCAGACGCCGAAGAACAGGAAGTCCTGAAATATTGGCAGGGATTGGGGTATTATTCCCGCGCCCGGAATCTTCATGCCGCCGCCCGGACTGTCAGGGATCAATACGCGGGAAAATTTCCGGAAGATTACGAGTCGGTATTGAACCTGAAAGGAATCGGTGAATATACGGCGGCGGCAATTACTTCTTTTGCATGGGATTTGCCCTATCCGGTAGTCGATGGAAATGTTTTTCGCTTTTTATCGCGCCTGTTCCTGATTGATGAACCCATCGACACGCAAAAAGGAAAAAAATATTTCACAGCCCTGGCCGGGCAAATCATGGGAAACGTTTCTCCCGGATTATTCAATCAGGCGATCATGGAATTTGGGGCTTTGCAATGCATTCCTTCATCGCCCGATTGTATGAACTGTCCTTTTTGCGATAATTGCCCGGCTTATGGCAAACGGGTTGTTTCCGACTATCCCGTCAAAAAAAACAAAACAAAAACAAAAGACCTTTATTTATATTATTTTCATATTCGCCGAAACGGATTTACCTACCTATATATAAGGAAAGATAAAGGAATATGGCAAAACCTGTTCGAATTTCCGCTTATCGAATCGGAAAAAGCAATCGAACCGGAAGTTTTAATCAAAAATGCTATTTTCCCGGAATTTATTTCTGCCGAAAATATCGATTCCCTCCGGTTTGTTGTCCAAAACCGGAAGCATGTACTTTCGCACCGGATATTATATGCCACGTTTATCGAAGTTTCTTTAAATGAAGAACCGGAAATACCCAACACGGTTATCCGGATTAAAGAGAAGGATATAGAGCAATATCCGGTACACCGCTTAATGGAATATTATATGAAAACACAACTTTGAATATAGAGATTAGTCGTATGGCTCTGGAACTGTATCTGGAAGGTTTAGACTTTACATCGGTCGACTTTTACGCATAAGCATCGGTACGGTTATAAAGAAGTGGGGTGAAAGCGTTGATTTACCCGTAAAAAAAAAGGATGTAAGTATCGCTGAATGGGACGAATACATAGCTACGTAATGAAAAAAACTACTGTTGAACATGGATTGCTGTTGATAGATATGAAAAGTGGAATACATCAACACACACGGATCGAGAGAGAGGAAGTGGTATGCAGATGCTTACAAAGCAAGTTAATTTTTATACAACGACAGTAAAAAATAATCCCGGATTGACTCCCATTGCAACAAAGTCATCATTTTCTGAAAATCCTAAGCCGGACAAGCCGGAGGTGCAAAGTACACGCTGCAAGGTGCACGACAAAAAATCTCATTCTTTCAACGCTTAAATATTCTGCTTTTTTTACAAGGATTTGAGGAGTTAGATACTAATAAATTAAAATGCGTTTGCCCCGTATTAATTCCTTTCTTCTTTAAATCTTTGATCGAATAGCTTATTTTTTTATAGCCTAATCGGTATTTTTTCGCAAAAACTGCAAAAAGGGGATTTTCCGTAAAAATATTTTCGTTATTTCAACGAATGTCCGCGCCCATTGGAAAAACGTTGTCTTCCGGAAAAGAATAGCAAAACTCTCTTTGAGCATCTTGTCGCCTTGCATTTTCCTTACGCAAAGCCATGTATAATAATCGTTCCGGTGTGTACGATAATAGGCAATATCAAACACTTTCGCGAAGTTATCCAAGGCATTTAAAGCATCTAAAGTCAAGAGTGTCCGCATACATTTTTCGCATTTTCCGCAATTCTCCCCCTCGGCACAGCATACATTCAAGTATTTCCGGGCAGGAGGATAAGTGATAATCATTTTTGTTTTTTCAAAGCGCGATTTAGCTCCCCCTTCGGAATAAATCCGCAACGACCGGGTAGAAAAGCAGTCGAGCGAAAGCAAATCATAATAAGCCGAATCTTTGCAGTCGTTATTTTTCAGACTGAATTCACTAAATTCAAATCCGGATGAAGCATAAAAATACACGCCCCATAATTTTTGCAGCATGTAAACGGCAAAACAGTCGGAATAAGTATGTACTTGCGGATAAACCTGCTGGAAGAGTTCGGCAAAGTTCGTGTCGGTCTTGATAAGCTTATAACCCATTTCCGCAGCACACGCTTCGGATATTCGTTCGTGTTTTATCGCACTCTCCGGTTTGCCGATGCCGTGCGAGCCGACATTGTTGTACAGCAGATGCGTTATATTCAAAGAGGAATAGGGGCTTTCCGACTGGTTAATGAGCACATGAAACGAGTCAACGCCGCAGGAAAGTCCAGTGCCAACGGCTCCGGCATTAGGCATAGGATTTTTGTCTAACGGGGCAAAGATATGAATGGGATATAAATTCTTACTCGCTTTGGCGAGCGCCGGAATCAAGTAAGCCGTTAACTGGTAATGCAATTCTTCACCCATCGGGACTTCGCACCGAATATCATCCCCGCGCCTCATAGCCCAATTCAATAGACCGATAACATAAGCATCCGAGCGTTCCAAACAAAGATAAAGCGCATACTCTTTCTCTACTTCAAACCACAATTCTTGTGAAACCCCATTCACATCAATGATATTGCAAAGTCTTGCCTTATTACCTGCTTCAACGAGAGACGGTTTTTTTATTGTAATCATTTTCTAATACATTTTTGTTTTATTTCTTTCAATAACAACTGCTTTTCAAAGGGATTCAGTCCGAACAACCAGAAAAATAAGCTTACGAAAACAACACTCATCAGGGCTACAACCACCAGATGCAGCAACGATGGGCTGCCTGCCAGTCGGACATAAATGATCGGAATAATAGACGATAAGATAGCCGTTATCGCGATGCGAAACGTTACTTCGGCAAGGTATTTCCGCACCGGAAACCGGACGGTTTTCCGTAATTCCAATAAACGAGCCATCAACCCGGCTAATGCGATTCCGATAGCTATCAGGTAAGTGACGACAGCCGGGAATCCGAGGGAATAGAGTAGAAGCGTCAAAAGAAACATCGCCATAAATCCGATGGAAATAATGAATTGGTAACGCTTTATTTTTCCGGAAGCTTGCGATATGGCTGCTATCGGCGCATAGGATGAAGTAATTAACATTTCCACGAGTGCAAGTTGCGTAAATAATACCGTATGTGCAGGAACTGTTTTCAGCCACAAATCCAGTAAATATTCCGTTTGTAAAATGAGGGGCAACGATAAGACATAAAGCAGGTAAAAAGAAATCTTGGAAGAAAAAAAGACCAATTTATACATGTAAACTTCATCGCCTCTCGAATAGGCTTTGACAATAGGCGGATGAACCGCCATCATAAAATTACTTGCAAAGTTACTCATGGTAACGCAGACCTGTTGGGCAATGGCTCTGGCCGCGTTGTGAACCGGAGTAAAAAACAGATTGATTGCAATGCTAACTCCATGAGAACTAAAAGCATTGCTAAATGTCCCCAACACCATCCAACCGGAGAAACCGAACATCTTCTTCAATAAATCTTTATTTAATAACTGCTTGTGAGAACATTCCGCAAAAGCTCTTTTGCAATAAAAAACATAAATTGCCCGGACAATTAGCGCAGACAGAAACAGTAATACACCGTATAATTTCAGTTTATCCCAGTCAATACAAGTCAGCACGTAGGCAACAATCAATTTGAATGTGATGTCCGCCATCGAAAGCCAGGCATAGCTGCCCATCTTTTCATGGGCAATAATTACCGCATTGTAAGGCGAAGACAAGAGGTTGACAATGAATGTGAATACGGAAAACTGATACACCCATAGCGCCGCCTGAAACCGGTCGGGCGGAATAACCAATCGCTCGCAAACAAACCACAATCCGATTGTTTCGGACAGTACAAGTATAATCAAAGCAACCAGGTAATGACCGGCAAGGCTTGTAGAAAAAATTTCGGGCAGTTTTTTTTGATTTCCACGCCCCATCTCATAGTTGAGAAAGCGTTGAGTAGCGGTTAGCATCGAACTGTTGAAAAAGCCTAATATCACCACAACGCCTCCCACTGCACTAAAGAGGCCGAAATCGTCAATTCCTAAAATATCCAGTACTATCCGTGAAGTATACAGGCTGATAATCATTGAAAAAAACAGCCGGACATACAACAACAGCGTGTTATTTGTTATTCGCCTGCTGTTTTCTTCCATTTAGTTGTCGTGTAAACATTTCGCTTGCAAAGATACTAAAAACATCAAAATAAGTCATATCTTTGCTCTCTTAATACAAGTATCAAAGGCTATGATCAATGTCAGATTGTTTTATAATAAAGGATATAAATGGTTCTCCGAAAACGGGATATTTGTTAAAGGATACCTCTTTACTTCGGACAACCGCCTGTTGAGAGGGAAAGAGTTGGCGGATTACTTTTCTGCCGTTCCGTCATTCGCCGATTTCCAAGCCAAGATTCAAGATGCCAACGGGCTGTTTGCCGTGGTTGTCAAACGGGAAAACAGTCTTTGGGCAACCATCGACGCCACGCGGGCATTTCCGCTGTTCTATTACCAACAAAAAGATTTATTCGTCATCACCGACGATCCGGAACAATTGCAAACGGATCATATTCCACTCGTTTTGGAAGAAGACAATGCGGTGATCTTTACCTATTCCGGTTTTGTTCCCGGAGGTAAAACCCTGTGGAAAGGAGTGTTTCAACTCGTTGCCGGCGAAAGTATCCGGTATGAAAACGGTGTGCCGACAAAAGCGTTTCATACGGAATTTCTGACGGATACGTTTTTTACCCAAACACGCGAAGAATTGAAGGAAAATCTCAAGCAGGTATTGGAGCAGGTCGGACGACGGATGATCGAAGCGCTGGCCGGTCGTCCGGTAGCGATTCCGTTGAGCGGAGGCTTTGA
>JAISNS010000307.1 GCA_031276105.1 Dysgonamonadaceae bacterium | reverse complement strand
CTCATCACGCAAAGCGCCAAAGAAGTGGGGGCCATCATGAGCAACTATGTGGGCATTGTCCGCTCAAACCTGCGGCTGGAAAGGGCGTTGGAACGGCTGGAAATCATCTACCGCGAAACAGAAAACCTCTTTGTTCGCTCAACGGTCTCCAAAGACATCTGCGAACTGCGAAACATTGTCAACGTCGGCTACTTGGTTATCAAACAGGCAATGGAACGAAAGGAAAGCCGGGGATTACATTATACAATTGATTATCCGAAGAAAAACAACCGCTTGGTTTATTAATACTCGTTGTCATTGCGGGTCAAGCGCGGGATGACTTAGATACTTATATCACAAAGTTGCGCAAATATTTGAAAGACGATCCATCCGTGCAAATAATCACAATCAAAAGTCAGGGATACAAGTTGACCTGTTAAAAACCGTTTTACGCAAGGGAAAAGGGGTTCTATAACGTTTCAGGAGTGTATCTTTATCCAAACGGATGCGTATTCACCGTAAGAAAATATGAAATCTCTACGCGGTTTAATTTTGAAATCTTCCTCTTTTTCTCCTTTACAGCAACGCTTCCAGCTGTTTGATAGCCGATTGTGCATTGGATGGCCGGGCAACCGGCGAGCGCAACCGGCCGCTTTTATCTATCAGTAAATAAGCCGGAAAACCGTTGATATTTTGTGTTCCCATAAAGATTTTCGTAGCGTTTTCGTCCAAATAATAATTTTCGCCTTTGATGTTATCTTTCGCGATGGCTTTCAGCCAATCGGCAGTGGAAGACTGCAAGCACAAATTAATAAAAACAACTTCTTTCCCTGTAAAATACTCGTGCACGGTTGAAGCCGCTTTCATTTCCTCGCGACAAGGGCCGCACCACGTAGCCCAAACATCAATGTAAAGTACTTTATTCTTGTACTTTTCGACTAAATAAGGCAATACCTCCACTTCCGGCAAAGACGTAACTTGCTGCGTGGCTGCGTGGAAAAAGGAAACGCCCTTCAAAGTGTTTCCGGTTTGCGGCACGGGCTTTTTTGCGGACGCCCATTTGCTTTGTGCAAACGAAGCGAGCTTTTCATTAAAAACCGGCTGCGAAAAAAGGGCGTTCCGGTTCGGAATGGAATCGTAGAGCGCCGGTTCTTCATTAATAACTCCTTGAGCAAAAAAGTAAAGCATCAGGTCGCGAACGGCTCCTTCCGGCGCTTTTGCCGACAACTCTTTCGTTACCGACTGAAGCGCAGCATTGTATTTTTTTTCTTGAAGCAATTCTTGTATGGCTTCATTTCCATTGTAAAGCGCATTGATGCAAACGTTTAAATGATACTGAAAATACATGGTTTGGAAATTCCGTTCGTTATACACGTCAAATACAGAATCGGTAAAGACGCGCCATTTGCTTTTCTTGTCGGCATAATCCAGCATGTAATTGGCCACCACAAATTTATAATCGCAAAACGCCCATTGTTTCACGAAATCATTCATTGCATGGCGTTGCGCATAGGCTGAAATTGTATCCTGCATGGCGTTTAAACAGTGTTTAACGCCGGCCAGATATTCGTCGGGCGACGCCTCCGGATTAAAGTTGGGAACCGGTAATTTGTAAGCATAAACCGTCCACCGGAAGAGTTGCGCATTGAGTTCGGCATTGTCGCCGGAGAAGACCACCGCCTCGTTGGGGCGTTCCTGAAACGTTGACCCATCGATCGTTACAAACACCGAATCGCCCGGAGAAACATACAGATTGATAAATGAACGGCCATACTGAATGCTTATGTTTTGAGCAAAAACATAATCGTGTTCCACCTGAAACGTTCCGTCAGACGCCGTCAAGTCTTGCGCAAAGCGGTGCCGGTCGCTCAGCGGATCGCAAAAGTTAATCAAAATAGAAGTAGAATTTTCGGGCATGTTTTTCACTTTTCCGGCAATAACCGTTCGCTTGGATTGCAATTCATTGCTTTTCAACGAACTAAAACTAAATAACAAGAAGATCAGACTCAGGGAACCGGGAAAAAAATTTCGTATCATAAATGGCTGTATTTTTATATCATCGGCAAAGGTAAGAATTATAAATTCAATTACCGGTAGGGTTGTCGTTTAATTTATAATTCATGTTACGCATCATTAATCATGTTGCCTTATTGTTAGCGATACGGAAAAAACGGACTCTCACGGAAAGACATTTCTTCCGTGAGAATCCGTTTTATCTGTGTTTAAGGGAGATCGGCAGGTTCTCTTAGTTTCGATTTTCCCTGCGGATATTTGATTTATTGCAGTTCTGCCGGCGTGTCGGCATATCCTTCGCCGCCAGACTCCCCTGTCGTACTCCAATCCGGTATTTTTCCCTGAATTTCATATATATCTGATATCATGGATTTGTTAATAACCAGAGCATAAATAAGCCATTGATAGCTAATACCAGCCGAAGTATTGCTGACATCCGCTTCGGCATAATCGGCACGTATCCGCCAAGTGCCATTGTCCACAAAAGCATAAATCTGACTCGTTCCAAACGTATTTGCGACAGCGCTCATCGATTTCATAAGCGCTCCTCTAATTGTGCCATTCATATTTATTTGGAAAGCAGAACCGATGATAGTCAGGACAAACTTATCGGCGTTTATCTTGGTGTTGAAATTGCTTACCCAATCTCGAAAGGCGGTCGGCACATTAGTCGTATAGATGACAAATTTGATGTAGGTAAACGGCTTTGTATCGTAATTGTCTTCATTGACAAGTGCAAATACCTGCCCGTTTTCGCTCACTTGAAGCGGCACCGTTCCTTTGCTCGGCGCTTTCGGCAAATCTTTGATATAGAGTTCGCCCTCTTTTTTTCCCAAAATAATTTTCTGTTTTCCATTCGAAACGATGGATAAGGAATCATTACTCAATGTTCCCAAAACCGAAGGCGTAGAAGCCGCCAGACTGTCTCCGCCTATTGTCCAATTCCCACTCCCATTCGCATTTCCGGATGACTGCCATTCCGTGCCGTTCCAGCAATAAATGCCCGGTTTGAAACCGCTACTATCATTCAAATTATAGACCATTAAGCCGGCATGTTTCTTTTTTAACTCGTCTGCTTTGCTTTGCCATTCCGTATCGGTGGTAGGAATGAACGGTTGAAGGGTCGTCTTGCTTTCCAAAGACACTCTGGGAAGGAGAAGCCCTCCGCCATTGGCGCCGGTAGTTGTATTGTCGGATTTGGGACTGTTGCTTTTCAAATCCAATAAAGCCGCCCGGTTCGGCTTCTCCAGCGAACCAATGCTTACCTGTGCCGTCGTGCGGTGAATGAAAAACGCAAATAATAATGCAAATAATAATGCAAATGATAATTTACTCATAATTAATGTTTTGTTAAATGTTTTGTT
>JAISNS010000269.1 GCA_031276105.1 Dysgonamonadaceae bacterium | reverse complement strand
AAAAGCAGAGCTTCTTTGGGGTTACCCATATTTAAATTAAAAATCATGTTTGGTAAAAAAAGAGAAAAAAGAAAAGCAATGATATACATAACCGACTGTACCGGTTGTGGCCGTTGTATTGAAAGATGCAGGCATAAAGCCATTGAAGCAATTTACTTGAAAGACGGGAAATATGCCCGCCTGAAAACCGAAAACCATTGTACCGGTTGTGGAAAATGTGTGAAAATGTGCGAGAATGATGCGATAAAAATAATAACAATTTAAAAATAAAAATAATGAAACATTTTAAAAAAAGAAACGGAACAGGCCTGATTATGCACACGCTTGCCTATTTGCTTGCACTCGCAATCATTATTGCCGCCGTCATGTATTTGTGGAATATCCTTTTACCGGAATTATTCGGAATCGCCAAAATCAATTACTGGCAATCTGCCGGATTGATTGTTTTATCTCGCTTGTTATTCGGTGGACTCGGTAAACTTCATCGTGGATTTCATCAATTTTACGGAATACATAATCACTTGAGCAAAAAAGAATTAAATGATTTTCATAACAAGATAAAAGGAATGTCTCCCTGCGAACGACGCGATTTTATCCGAAAAAGAATGTTCGCTTTGGACGAAGAAAATGAAGAAAAGTAAATCCCTGAAACATTCCTCCGAAATTCCGGCTATTTATCAGGAATATCGCGACGAATTGAAAGGTTACATTTCTAAACGAATTGATTTTAAGGAAGATGTAGAAGACATTATGCAAAATGTCTTCTACAATCTGGCGAGAATCGACTTGATAGAGAATCCGATAGAACACATTTCATCTTGGCTGTATTCGGTGGCTCAAAATCAGATTATTGACTTTTATCGCAAGAAAAAAGAAGAGCGTTTTCCGGCATTTTCCGATAAGAAGGAAGACGAATGGGTGAAAAACATGCTGGAAATTTTATCCGACCCGAACGAAAATCCGGAAATAAAATACATGCAATCGCTGGTGTGGGAAGAACTTGAAACGGCGCTGGCTCATTTACCCGCCGAGCAACGCGCCGTTTTTGAACTGACCGAACTGGAAGGTTTCTCTTTCAAAGAAATAGCCGAATCGACCGGAATATCCCTCAACACTCTCCTTTCCCGAAAACGATATGCCATACTCTTCCTGCGCGAAAGATTACAGGAAATGTACCGCGATTTACTAAACGAATAACCGCCGAAGATGCTGTCTGACAGCTACTATCTGACAATCGCTACTTTTTTCAAAAAAATGTCCGGCGAGAGAAAACCTTCTTTGACCGGTTCTTCCCGGGCATAATCCGTACTCAGGTATTTTTTGCTGTCGTCGGCAAAAACGGTTGTTACTATCGCGTCGTCTCCGAGGATATTTTGCGCAATTACCGTTCCCAAAAAATTCCCCCCCGATGAAATGCCTACGCCCAAACCTAAAGAACAGGCTAATTTTTGAGCCATGAGAATGGCGTCTCCATCATCGACTTGAATAATATCGTCCATTTGGTCTAATTTCAAAATGGAAGGAATAAATTCGTCGGAAATGCCTTGAATACGATGCTTTCCTACTTTGTGTCCCGTCGTTAATGTGGGCGAATTTTTAGGTTCCAGCGGATAAATTTTTATTTCTTCATTGATATTTTTCAAATATCGACCGACGCCCATAATCGTTCCTCCCGTTCCGACGCCGGCGACAAAAGCATCGGTAACAACACCTAACTGAATGAGTTGCTTGACGATTTCCGGGCCGGTTGTCGTTGCGTGCGCTTCGCAATTCATCCGGTTATCAAACTGACGGGGAAGAAATATCTCGTCCGGATTTTCTTTTTGCCTTTTTTCGGTCATTGCAATGCTTCCGAGAAAACCGCCTTCTTCCGGACTTACCAACCGAATATTCGCCCCAAAACTGCGAATTAAATTGATACGTTCCGCGCTCATCCAATTGGGCATGTAAATCGTTACCTCATGTCCCATTGCGCGTCCCAAAGCAGAGAAAGAAATGCCGGTATTGCCGCTGGTTGCTTCTATGATATGCATTCCCTGACGCAATTCCCCCGTTTGATACGCTTTTTCAAGAATATAATAAGCGATACGGTCTTTGATACTTCCCGTAAAATTAAGATATTCCGCTTTGGCATAAACTGTTCTGGATTTCTTTTTGTATTGATAATCAATTTTGAATAGCGGAGTATTCCCGATGACGGCATTCAAGCCGAATAAACGTTTTTGATTTTCTGCAGATTCTGTTCTCATATTTATTAGATAATTATTTACGATTGAACGGGATAACACGGATTAAGCGGACAATATCCTCATTAATCCGTATCATCAACGTTCGATCTTATATAGGTTAACAATATTCGGATGTTTTTTGTTATCTTAGTCCTGCAACAGCAGTTCCAAGATGGCGACGGCGGCTCCGGCAACAGCCGTACCGGGACCAAAAATAGCCGCTACGCCTGCTTTGTACAGATAATCATAGTCTTGCGCCGGAATAACTCCGCCGGCAACGACTAAGATGTCTTCGCGTCCCAGCTTTTTCAACTCTTCAATGACTTGTGGCACCAGCGTTTTGTGTCCTGCGGCGAGCGAGGAAATACCCAACACGTGGACGTCGTTTTCGACGGCTTGCCGGGCGGCTTCTTCCGGAGTTTGGAAGAGTGGCCCCATATCGACGTCGAACCCGCAGTCGGCATAGCCGGTAGCGACCACTTTGGCGCCGCGGTCGTGACCGTCCTGTCCCATTTTCGCGACCATGATACGCGGTTGACGGCCTTCTTTTTTGGCAAATCGGTCGGCGAGTTCACATGCGTTCTTAAACATGTCGTCGCCTTTTGTTTCGGATGAATACACGCCTGAAATAGTTCTAATGATTGCTTTATATCTTCCACATACTTTTTCGCAAGCGTCGGAGATTTCTCCCAGCGTTGCGCGTACCCGTGCGGCTTCGACGGCCAACTCAAGCAAGTTTCCTTCGCCGGTTTCGGCCGAACGGGTGATGGCTTCGAGCGCTTGTTGGACGGCAGCCGAGTCGCGACCGGCTTTCAGTTGGTTGAGCCGTTCGATTTGTTGTTTGCGAACAGCCGTATTATCCACTTCGAGGATGTCGATCGGGTCTTCTTTTTCCAGCCGGTATTTGTTAATACCGATAATGGTTTGATTGCCCGAGTCGATCCGGGCTTGCGTCCGGGCGGCGGCTTCTTCGATGCGCATTTTGGGGATGCCGGTTTCGATAGCTTTGGCCATTCCGCCGAGTTCCTGCACTTCCTGTATCAATGCCCAAGCTTTATCGGCGAGTTCTTCGGTCAACTTTTCCACATAATACGAGCCTGCCCACGGGTCGATTTCTTTCGTGATCGACGTTTCTTCCTGAATATAAATCTGAGTGTTGCGAGCGATGCGCGCCGAAAAGTCGGTGGGCAGCGCAATGGCTTCGTCTAATGCGTTGGTGTGCAACGATTGGGTGTGTCCCAAGGCAGCGGCCATGGCTTCGACGCAGGTACGACCCACATTGTTGAAAGGGTCTTGTTCGGTCAGCGACCAACCCGACGTTTGGCAATGGGTGCGCAGCGCGAGCGATTTCGGGTTTTTCGCGCCGAAACTCTTGACAATCTTTGCCCAGAGAAGCCGTCCGGCGCGCATCTTGGCGATTTCCATGAAATGATTCATCCCAATCGCCCAGAAGAACGAGAGGCGGGGCGCAAAGGCGTCGACGTCGATACCGGCTTCGATACCGGCCCGGAGATATTCCATTCCGTCGGCCAGCGTGTAGGCCAATTCGATGTCGGCAGTCGCTCCGGCTTCCTGCATGTGGTAGCCCGAAATGGAGATGGAGTTGAACTTCGGCATCTTTTGCGAAGTAAATTCAAAGATGTCGGCGATAATGCGCATCGAAAATTTGGGGGGATAAATATAGGTGTTGCGCACCATAAACTCTTTCAGGATGTCGTTTTGAATGGTTCCCGTCAGTTCTTCTAATTTTGCGCCCTGTTCGAGTCCGGCATTGATGTAGAAAGCGAGGATGGGCAGCACGGCGCCGTTCATGGTCATCGACACCGACATGTCTTTTAACGGAATACCGTCGAACAAGACTTTCATGTCTTCGATCGAGCATATCGAAACGCCGGCCTTGCCGACGTCGCCCACAACGCGGGGATGATCGGCGTCGTAACCGCGGTGGGTGGCCAAGTCGAAAGCAACGGAGAGGCCTTTTTGTCCGGCGGCCAAGTTGCGACGGTAGAAAGCGTTGGATTCTTCGGCGGTCGAGAATCCGGCATATTGGCGGATCGTCCACGGGCGCATGGCATACATGCCCGAATAGGGGCCGCGCAAGAATGGGGGAATGCCGGAAGCATATTCGAGGTGTTCCATGCCTTCCAAGTCGGCTTGGGTATAAACCGGCTTCACGGGGATTTGTTCGGGCGTTTTCCAATCGGCTTGGATGTTGTTGGCCTGCGCCCATTCGACCGGATTCGTCTTTGAAAATCCGGCGGTGTCAATGGCTATATTTTTAAAATTCGGTTTCATTTGCATAAAATTTATGATTGATATTTTCCAATCTGATCGAAAACATGATCAAGAATTTGTGTTCTATTGGCTATTATGGACAATTCGGGGGAGATGCTGTCGCTAAATCCCCACAATTCCGTTTCCCAACCTTCTTCATAAGCGGCTTTTAGCAGGGGAGTAAAGTCTCTGTCGCCGGATAATAATTTCAATATAGCGGCATTGGGATGTTTGTATATTACTTTTAATCCGCTAACAACTAATTCCGTATCAACTGCTTTTTCTCCGGAGAAGCCTCTTTCATACGTTGTTACTTCAAATCCTTGCGATTCGGCAGCTTTCCAAAGCGAGTCGTTGGGAGGAGGCGTGGAGCCTACGAGTATCGCTTTGATAATTTTATGTCCGTTAGCCACTTGTTTCAAGAGAGCGCCGAAATCAATACGCCACGAATAATCGCAGGGAACCGATTGTTCCGGTAAACTTGCAGCTATTCCTTTTTTCTTTGCGGAAAACTTCATGCCTTCAATGAAAATATTGGAATTATCAACGAGGATTAAACACTCTGTTAATTTGCTCATGACAAAATTGATTTATTTAATTTTTAATTTGTTATTTAACTCTTGCAAAGTTTCCAGCACGTTGCTTCGGACATTGATGAAATTCGTGATGCCTTGCGCCTTCAGTTCTTCGGTGCAGGCGGGAGCGCCCGCGATGATCAGAATTTCCCTGTCACCGATGAGCCGGTGCGCTTCCGGTGCGAACGTTGCGTATTCGTCGTCGCTCGAACAGAGGACGATGATGTCGGCCCCTGCTTCGCGGGCTGCGTTGACGCCCTGTTCGACCGTTTCGAATCCGAGGTTGTCGATCACTTTATATCCGGCGCAGGCCAAGAAGTTGGACGAAAACTGAGAACGCGCCAAACGCATCGCCAAATTTCCGATTGTCAACATAAACGCTTTGATTTCTTTGTCCGATTTTTCAGTAGCAAGGCGCAAAGTTTCGAAAGCTTCGCCTAAACGCTTTGAGTTCAAGAGCGTGATTGGCTCGTGTTCTGTCGCCGAGCAGGAACAATAATCCGCAGCGGCGGCGGGTGCGATTTTTCCGGCGGCATTTTCGTTGAAATTCGGGAACTGGTTGGTTCCCAAAAGGATTTCCCGGCGTTGAGCCAGCGCTTTGAAACGCTTTTCGGCGCTCGCGTTGACCGCCGTTTGGATTTCTCCGGCTTTGACGGCTTCGTAGAATCCCTTTTCTTCCGCTTCGAGGAAAAGTTTCCACGCTTCTTTGGCGATCGAGCCGGTCAATGTTTCGATATAATAGGAACCGCCCGAAGGATCGACGACCTTGTCGAAATGACATTCTTCCTTTAATAATAGCTGTTGATTGCGGGCGATGCGTTCCGAAAAGTCGTCGGGCGTTTTGAACGCTTCGTCGAACGGCGTAATCAGCAGCGAATCGACGCCGGCAAGTCCTGCCGACATGGCTTCGGTTTGCGTGCGAAGCAGGTTGACATGGGCGTCGTAAACCGTTTGATTGAAAGTTGACGTTTGCGCGAAGATATTCATCTTGGCCGAGCAGCGACATTCGTTTCCCGGGCCTTCGTTCGGGCAACCGTGGTTGCATTTCGGTTCGTAAGCCTTCACGATTTCCGCCCACAGCCAGCGGGCGGCGCGGAATTTGGCTATTTCCATGAAATAATTGGAACCGGCGCCGAAGTTGAATTTGATTTTCTTGGCGGCATAAGCGGGACTGACTCCGGCGTTTATCAACCGGCTCAACAGTTCGTTTCCCCAAGCCAGAGCGTAACCCAATTCCTGCGCGATAAACGAGCCGGCATTATTAAAGAGGTAAGCGTTGACGGCAAAGAACTTGAAATAGCGGAGCGGCGCGCCTTCGTCGGCGGCGGTAACCATTTCGTCGATCCATTTTTCTTTGACGGCGCCTTTGGTCAGTATCGTCCCGATGAAGTCGATGTTGACCGAGCCGCGGATTTGGCTCAAATCGTAGTTTTTCTCCTTGAAATAGGCGACCAAAATCCGGATTAGTTGAACCGATTGCAGGTTGCAAGTCGTAAAATTCAGTTCGATGTGTTCCGGCAGGATGCCTTCGAGAAGCGTAGCCACGTTTTCTTTCGTGACTTTATCGTCCGGCATTACGAAGCCCAACGAGGTGACGCCTCGGTTCAGGATGTCGATCGCTTTCCGGTTGGCTTCGGCAAAATCGGTCACGACAATGTCTTGGCGCACGAACCAGTCGTTGTTTTTCTTTGTTCCGCGCACGTAGGGAAACTCTCCCGGCAACGATTCGGTCGTCGGGAGACCTGCGATGTCTTCCGTGCGATAAAAAGGCTGCACGGCAAAGCCTTCATTGGTTTTCCAAACGAGTTTTTTCTCGAAATCGGCGCCTTTGAGGTCGGCCACGATCTTCGCCTTCCACTCTTCGGTGGAGACGGAGGGAAATTCCGGGAAAAGTTTTTCTTTAGAATTACTCATAGA
>JAISNS010000264.1 GCA_031276105.1 Dysgonamonadaceae bacterium | reverse complement strand
ACGTCTTCGATACTCAATGATTTTTCCGAACTCACTCTTGCGACGTAATCGTTTACGTCGTCTTTGGTCAAGGGGTTATCAAACAGATACGCCTTGATTCTGTGCAAAATTGTTGTCATAATAAATAAAAAAAATTAGTTGATTTATAAAAAAAGAGGCAAAAGGTAAAAGGCAAAAGGTACAAGACCAGGCGCAAGGTAAAAGGCAAAAGGTACAGGATACGCGGCTTTGCCGTTCCTGCACCTTGCTCCTTATACCTTGTACCCCCCTTGTACCTTTTACCTTTAGCCTTGAACCTGCTGTGTGTGTGTGTGTGTGTGTGTGTGTGTGTGTGTGTGTGTGTGTGTGTGTGTACTCATAATTCCTATAACTTCCAAGCGTTGTAAGATAATAATGTGTAATAAACAGTTATTTACGGAAGTTGTCATATTCTTTATTGATGTTTTACAAAAACCGCTGCAAATGTAATTCAATAAATCAAATTATGCAAATGTTTTTTCAATTAAAAACTGCGCGAGGCGCGCAAATGGAACGCAGATGACACGGACTGGGCGGATTAAGGCGGATGAGCGCTTCGCGTAACTCTTAGTTCTTAACTCTTAGTTCTTAGTTCTATCAGGGGATTGCGAATCAAGCCCGCAATGACAGCGAGGTTACGACAATTTGAAATGCCCCTCTACTAACTTTTGTAAAATAAATTTCCCATTTTTTTTGTATCTTCATAACTTATTCTTATTTTTGTCCTGAATTTGGTTTAAAATGACAACAGAGCAAATTAAACTTGCAAGACTATTTGAAACAAGGGTTCGTCAATTAATCGCGGTTTGCGACAAACTCAAAAAAGAGAACGACGCACTGAAAAAGCAACAAAACGATTTGAATGAGTCATATAAAACCTTGTTGGAAGAAAATAAAAATTTAAAAAACAAATACGATAATCTGAAAACAGCAAAGATAATTTCGGTACGAGAAAAAGATTTCGGATTAGCTAAAAACAGATTATCCCAGTTAGTGCGAGAGGTTGATAAGTGCATTAAATTGATAAATACGTTGAGTTAATGAATACATTGTATTCTTGGAACAGATAAAAATCAATTACAAATCAATGGTCATGTCCGATAAATTTCAAATACAATTGAATATTGCCGATGAATATTATCCTTTGATATGTAAGCGGTCGGAAGAAGAAATGGTGAGAAAAGCAGCAACGCGGATAAACAGGAAATTATCCAAGTATCATTCGGTTTATTCCGAAACTAATCTTGAAACAAAAGATTTATTGGCTTTAATTGCTTTTCATCTTTCATTGGATGATTTAACAGTAAAAAAAAAGGAGGATATTACGCCGTTGTTTGATAAAATTGCACAGTTGAACAAAGAATTGGAAGATTATTTATCCAATTCATAATTCATCATTCTCAACTCTCAATCCTTTTCGCACTGCTACGTTTTTTAAGTATAACCTTAAAAGACGGGTAGTGTTTTTTTATCAGGATATAAAGAGAGAAAATATATAAATTTAAACATAAAAAAACAGTAAAATATGGGTATAGCAATAGTTGTAGGAATTATCTGCCTGATAACAGGAGCTTCATCTACTTGGTTGGTAATTAATTATCTAAACCGGGTTAAAAGTAAAAAAATTATCGAAGAAGCGGAGAAAGAAGCCGAAGCTATCAAGAAAAATAAGCTTTTGGAAGTAAAAGAAAAGTTTATTTCTTTGAAAGCAGACTTGGAAAAGCAAGTGAACGCCCGCAATTCCAAAATCCAAGCGCAAGAAACGCGACTGAAACAGCGCGAATTAGGACTCAATCAGCGATACGAAGAAGTACAGAAGAAAAAGAACGAATTGGAAACGGTTCGCGAAAATTTGGAAAACCAACTGGATTTGCTGGAAAAGAAAAAACAGGAATTGGATAAAATCCATAAATTAGAAATCGAACGATTGGAAGCGCTTTCGGGCATTTCGGCAAATGAAGCCAAAGAACGCTTAGCCCAATCCCTGAAAGAAGAGGCTCAAACATCGGCCGCCGCTTATATCAACGAAGTAATGGAAGAAGCAAAAATGACGGCAAACAAAGAAGCCAAAAAGATTGTCGTTCAATCCATTCAACGGGTAGCTACCGAAACGGCTATCGAAAACGCCATCACGGTTTTCCATATCGATTCGGACGAAATCAAAGGCCGGATTATCGGACGCGAAGGCCGGAACATCCGCGCCCTGGAATCCGCTACCGGTATCGAAATCATTGTTGATGATACTCCCGAAGCAATTATTCTTTCCGGATTCGACCCGGTAAGAAGAGAGGTTGCCCGGCTGGCTTTACACCAATTGGTTCAGGACGGACGCATCCATCCGGCCCGTATCGAAGAAATTGTGAATAAAGTCCGCAAACAGGTGGAAGAAGAAATTATCGAAACCGGTAAACGAACAACCATCGACCTGGGTATCCACGGATTGCACCCCGAACTAATCCGGATGATCGGTCGGATGAAATACCGTTCTTCCTACGGACAGAACTTGTTGCAACACTCGCGCGAAACCGCAAATCTTTGCGCGATTATGGCTGCCGAATTAGGACTAAACCCCAAAAAAGCCAAACGAGCCGGATTGTTGCACGATATAGGCAAAGTGCCTGACGACGAACCGGAATTGCCGCACGCTATACTCGGAATGAAACTGGCCGAAAAATACAAGGAAAAAGCAGACATCGCCAACGCTATCGGCGCTCACCACGACGAAGTGGAAATGACGAGCCTGTTAGCCCCGATTGTTCAGGTTTGCGACGCTATTTCGGGAGCAAGACCGGGAGCGCGACGCGAAATAGTGGAAGCCTACATCAAACGGTTGAAAGACTTGGAACAGTTAGCCTTGTCGTATCCGGGCGTAGTGAAAACGTATGCGATACAGGCGGGACGTGAACTGCGTGTAATTGTCGGCGCAGACCGGATCAATGATATTGAAACGGAAAGTCTGTCGAACGAAATAGCAAAGAAAATACAGGATGAAATGACCTATCCGGGACAAGTGAAAATCACAGTCATCCGCGAAACAAGAGCTGTCGCATTTGCCAAATAATTCAACGGTAATCCATCGAATAATCCATCAATAAATTGAACGTTGCAATAATAAAATACAATGCAGGCAATATTTATTCCGTCGATTTCGCCTTGAAACGCTTGGGAATAGAACCGGTCATTACGGCCGATAAAGAACAATTGCTGAAAGCCGATAAAATCATTTTTCCCGGTCAAGGCGAAGCCACTCAAACGATGCAATATTTGCGTGCACACCGGTTGGACGAACTGATTATCGGACTGAAACAACCCGTATTAGGTATCTGTATTGGGATGCAGCTCTTATGCCGTTCTTCCGAAGAAGGCAATGTTGATTGTCTGGGAATCTTTGATGTTCCAGTGCAACGCTTCCGGACAGAGAAGCGCGAAAATAAAATTCCACACATGGGCTGGAATACATTAACAAACCTGAAAAGCGCTTTATATAAAGAACTTTCGGAAGAAGAATTTGTTTATTTTGTGCACAGTTATTATGTTCCGTTGAACGATTACACCATTGCAGAAACTCATTATATACAAAATTTCAGCGCGTCGATGCACAAAGATAACTTTTATGCCACCCAATTTCATCCCGAAAAAAGTGGAGAAACAGGAGCAAGAATTTTACAAAACTTTCTGGATTTATGATAGAAATTATTCCGGCCTTGGATATTTTGGAAGGAAAGGCCGTACGACTTTCACAGGGAAATTACGAACAGAAAACGGTTTATAACGAAGACCCGCTGGAAGTAGCCAAACAATTTGAAGACCACGGCGTTCATCGCCTCCATGTAGTCGATTTGGACGGAGCAAAAGCAAACCGGATTATCAACTACAAGACGTTGGAAAAAATTGCTTCCCGCACCTCCCTGATTATTGATTTTGGCGGAGGTTTAAAATCCGATTCCGACTTGGAAATTGCCTTCAACAGCGGCGCGGCCATGATCACCGGCGGAAGCATTGCCGTCAGAGAACCCGACGTTTTTCAACGCTGGATAGATAAATTCGGAAGCCAATCCATCATTTTAGGCGCCGATTGTCGCAACAATAAAATATCGGTTACCGGCTGGACGGAAGACACGGAACACGAAGTCGCCCCCTTCATCCTGCATTGGCGCAAACAGGGAATCAACAAAGTGATCTGTACCGATATCGGCAAAGACGGAATGTTGGAAGGCCCTAATATCGAACTCTATAAGCAAATAAAAGAGCAGGATTCTTTTGTCTATCTGATCGCAAGCGGCGGTATCAGCGGGATGCAGGATATAGAACGGTTGGAGACAGAACGGATTCCGGCCGTCATCATCGGTAAAGCCCTTTATGAAGGGCAAATAAAAATGAAAGATTTACTTCCGTACATTGAAAACCGGGATTGATTATGTTAGCAAAACGAATTATACCCTGTTTGGATGTAAAGGACGGCGTTACGGTGAAAGGCGTTAATTTCGTCAATTTTCGCGATGCCGGCGACCCCGTTGAACTGGGAAAGTTATACAGCGAACAGGGAGCCGATGAACTGGTTTATTTGGATATTACAGCGTCGCACGAAGGCCGGAAAACATTTCCGGATTTAGTTCGCCGGGTAGCCGCACAAATCAACATTCCCTTCACCGTCGGGGGAGGCATTAACGAATTGAAAGATGTGGACAAACTCTTAAACGCAGGAGCCGACAAAGTTTCCGTCAACTCTGCAGCCATTCGGAATCCGCATCTGATTGAAGAAATTGCCCGGAACTTCGGCTCACAAGTTTGTGTAACCGCAATTGACGCCGATTGGATAAACGGGCAATGGACCTGCTTCCTGAACGGCGGACGAATCTCAACCGGCAAAGAACTTTTTTCATGGGCAAAAGAAGCGGAAAACCGGGGCGCCGGCGAAATCCTTTTCACCAGCATGGCGCACGACGGCGTTAAAACCGGTTATGCCAATGAAGCATTAGCCGAACTGTCCGATTGGCTGAACATTCCGCTCATTGCTTCCGGAGGCGCCGGCAAAAAAGAAGATTTCAAAGACGCATTTATAAAAGGAAAAGCCGACGCCG
>JAISNS010000240.1 GCA_031276105.1 Dysgonamonadaceae bacterium | reverse complement strand
AATCCTGCCGATGTGGACATTGAAATCTCCGACATCGTGATTTGCGGCGAAGAAGGCGAAAAACCCGTGGCAATTCAATCCGTCAGCGCCGAACAGATACAAGTTTATCCGGTTCCTGCAAAAGACGTATTGTATGTTAAGGGCTTAGCCGGAGCAAAGGATGTAAAGATCGTTGACGTAACCGGTAAAGCGGTGGCAGTTCCCAAAGTTTCAAAAGAATCCATCAATGTATCCGCACTGGCGAAAGGCATTTATATTCTTTTCGTTGACGGAAAGAGCGTTAAATTTACAAAGAACTAATAGAGTTAAGAGTTAAGAACTAAGAGTTAAGAGTGGCGCGAAGCAAGGTTTGTTTAGCGCGTTTCGCGCCACTTATTAAAATTTTATTCATCATGAAAACAAAAAGTATTTTTTTAACGTTTCTTCTGGCGGCATTTGCCGGAACAAACCTGTTTGCCGTTACGCACGGCTCGATTATTAAGAAAAACGCACCGCTGGATGTGGTTATCGGTGGTAATGCATTTCCTGCCGGTGCAACAGTTGATTTGAAAGCCGTTACCGCAGGCGACAAACTGTGGGCAAAGGCCGTTGGGCAAGGCTATACCTTGGCGAATCAGAAATGGTCTTCTCAAGTTAGGATTTATGCTCCGGGCAATAATCCGGTCAATCCGTACCACGAAATCAGCCAAAATAATGATGCTGCCTATGTTACTGTTAATCAGCAAACAAGAACGACGCTTGTTACGGCTTATCCTTATAAGGCATTAGGTCGTAATATTTTACAAATTTCTGTTTTGCAGGAAGAAAACAATAATTTCAATGCAACCGAAGTTTGGAATTATGCGGTGGATGCGCCCAACAGCGGACTGACCGGCGATACGGAAAAACCGGTGTTAACCCAAGCGGAAGCCGGCGAACAGATAGGCTCTTCGCTTCCGGTAGAATTTGAGGCTACCGACGATTCCGGCGATTTCTTCTACTACATCAGCGACGCGGCCAACGGCTTTGAAGCGGTATTTTTCGATAACACCGGTACGCTTACCGGATTGAAAGCAAACACCGCTTACACGTTTACGGTCGTTGCCATCGACTTTTCGGGCAATGAAAGCGAACCGCGAACCTTTACGAACGGCGGCGAACAGCCTTTCGTAAGCGTGCTGGAAGGAGTTGCCGATGATGTGGATTTCTTTGTTCATTCGACGAGCAATTCGGTGACGATCTACGCCAAACCGGTGGCCGCAGACCGCTCGTTCAATTCGTTGGGAATACAGGTAGGCACGCCGGAAATCGTGTTTACTTACGGCGATAATCCCAATCCGCCGATTGTTGAAGGCGTTATCGGAAACGGCGGCAACGACTTTAATTTCCCCGGAGCCGCTACCGTAACGAAAACAATTCCGGCAACCGGCAATGCCGACGGGATTATCCGCATCGGATTTGTGTACATTCTGGGGCCGAATGCCGAACCGGTAGATGCCGGAACATGGCAACTTTTATACGAAAGCCTCAAATATTCCACCAAATTAACCACTGGGCCGAGAACCGGCGAATTCATTGATATTAAATTGGGCGAAAGTTCTCCTGAACCGGGCTTTACCGGATTGAAAGAGGTAAGCGGCAAAACCGGCGGCCTGACGCTTTCTTATGGTAACGGAACGATTACGGTTCTTTCCGGCGAAACACTGAAATCCGTTGATCTATATACGGTAAGCGGACAAAAAGTCTATTCCGGCAAATCGGCTGTCGTTCCCGTTGCCCGGCTTTCAAAAGGCGTGTATATATTGAAGGCAACCGACGTGAAAGGATACAGCGAGGTAATTAGAGTTAAGAACTAAGAGTTAAGAACTAAGAGTTAAAAACTAAGAACTAAAAGTTACGCGAAGCGAGGTTTGGTTCTTAGTTCTTTTATTTGTATGAAAAATATGAAAAATAGCGTATTGTTATGGAGTTTCGGCATGTTATGCCTGCTTCTGTGTGTGTCTTGCGAAAGCGGGAAAGAGAAAGACCCGGTAGAAGAACGCGTAAGCCGTTTATTGTCGCAAATGACTTTGGAAGAAAAACTGGGTCAGATGGAGCAGATCACCGGCGGCGGTTATGCCGATTATATAGTAAACCAAATCAAAGGAGGCGGCATCGGGTCTATCCTCAATGAAGTAAATCCGGAGGTCATCAACCGGTTGCAAAAAACGGCGGTCGAAGAGAGCCGTTTAGGTATTCCTATTCTTTTCGGACGCGATGTAATTCACGGGTTTAAGACCATTTTCCCTGTTCCGTTGGGACAGGCAGCTTCGTGGAATCCGCAGTTAGTGGAAGCCGGAGCAAGGGTGAGCGCCGTAGAAGCTTCGTCGGCGGGTATTCGCTGGACGTTTGCTCCGATGCTGGATATCGGTCGCGATCAGCGTTGGGGACGTATCGTGGAAGGGTTTGGCGAAGATCCTTTGCTCACTTCCGCACTGGGCTGCGCGATGGTGAAGGGTTTGCAGGGCGAACGGTTGAACGATCCGTCATCGGTGGCAGCTTGCGTCAAGCATTTTGCCGGTTACGGGGCGGCGGAAGGAGGACGCGACTACAACACGGCAGTTATTTCCGAAGAACAGTTGCGGAACGTTTATCTGCCCCCGTTCAAGGCCGCTATCGACGCAGGCGCCGCTACGCTGATGGTATCGTTCAACGAAATCAACGGGATACCCAATTCGGGCAACCGTTACCTCTTGCAGGATATTCTCCGGAAGGAATGGCAGTTCAATGGCGTAATTGTCAGCGACTGGAATTCCATCGGCGAGATGGTCAGCCACGGATACGCCGAATCGCTCGCCGACGCCGCCGAAAAAGCGTTGCTTGCCGGCGTAGATATGGATATGGAAAATCATGTTTACCGTCAGCACCTGACATCGCCGGTAAAAAGCGGGAAGGTGAAAGAGGCGGTTATCGACGAAGCGGTGAGGCGGATACTCCGGCTAAAAATCCAATTGGGGCTTTTTGAGAATCCTTATACGCCAACGGAACAACCGGTTTTTTATACGAAAGAATCGTTGGATAAAGCCAAAAAAGTCGCTGTGGAAAGCGCAGTATTGCTGAAAAATGAAAATAATCTCTTACCGCTGAACAATACGATAAAATCAATTGCCGTAATCGGCCCGATGGCCGACGCCCCGCACGACCAGTTGGGAACCTGGGTATTCGACGGGGAAAAAGCCCATACCGTTACTCCGTTGGCAACACTCCGCGAAGAATACGGATCGACTTTGAAAATCAATTATGCTCCGGGACTTAATTTCAGTCGCGACAAAGATAAAAAACAATTTGCTCAGGCAATCGCCGCCGCCAAAGCCAGCGACGTAGTCCTCTTCTTTGCCGGCGAAGAAGCAATCCTGTCGGGAGAAGCTCACAGCCGCGCCGACATTTCCCTGCCGGGCGCTCAAAAAGAGTTATTGACCGAAGTAGCCCAAACAGGCAAACCCGTAGTGTTGATCGTAATAGCCGGCAGAACCACCGAAATTTACGAACAATTGCCCTTAGTAAACGCTTATCTTTTTTCCTTTCATCCGGGAACAATGGGCGGCCCGGCATTGGTAGATTTGATTTTCGGGAAAGCCGTTCCTTCGGGAAAACTGCCGGTAACGTATCCTAAAATGGTCGGTCAAAGCCCGATTTATTACAATCATAAAAACACCGGACGTCCGCCGGCAGGCAAAATAGAAACCATCGACGAAATCCCGCTGGAAGCCGGACAGGTTTCGTTAGGCAACACCAGCCATTATTTAGACGCAGGAAAAGACCCGCTTTTCCCGTTCGGTTACGGGCTTTCATACACCACCTTTCAGTACGACGATTTGAAACTTTCCGCTCAGGAGATCGGAAAAAACGAACAATTGCTTGCTTCCTGCACCGTTACAAATACCGGAACGGTTGAAGGCGCCGAAATCGTTCAATTGTACATCCGCGATTGGGCAGGTTCCGTCACCCGTCCCGTGAAAGAATTGAAAGCGTTTGACAAAATCAGCCTGAAACCGGGAGAATCTGCAACCGTTTCGTTTATCCTGACTGCCGATGATTTGAAGTTTTGGAACAACAAGAATCAACAACTCTTGGAAACAGGCGACTTCACACTTTGGATCGGCCCAAACAGCGCCGAAGGACTGGAAGGGAGATTTAGAACTAAGAACTAAGAACTAAGAGCTAAGAGTTGCGCGAAGCAATGCAGCCGCGCTTCGCGCAACTCTTAGTTCTTAGTTCTTAGTTCTTAGTTTAATATAAGCGCCGAATTGCCGCTTTCATGACGGTAAACGTATTGCCGGTACGTTCGGCTATGAGTTGTAACCAATTTCTTCCAACAAAACAACCGCAGTAGCAGGTGATGCAATAGATATTTCCCAACCTCATTATTCATTTTATTATGATAATGAGGTAATGAAAATTTAAAATTATTTCGCCGAAAGTTGGAAGTTGATGGAATTATGCGTACACACACACAACTGCGCGCGAGCGGAACATCAACAATGGGCGCTTCTCCTTGCGAGGCAGTAGCGGCATCTACTGGAGTTGTAGCGCTGACGACTACAACAACAGATACTATGTGTACTTCGAAAGCGGGCAGCCGCATTTGCTTTAAAAGGTAGACTTTGGGGATGTCCCATCGAAAAAAGTGTTATTTTTGCATCCGGTTTGTACCCAAGAAAAAAAGTGAAAACGAAGTTTAATAATAACTATTTAAAAAAGAAAAAGATGAGAAAGTTGAATTTTTTGTTGGCAGTGATCGTTTTGATGACTGCAAGCGCCTGTTCCTCAAAGAAACAGCAGGAAGTTGAAGTAAGCCTCGCAACGCTTACCGTTCAGGGGAATTGCGAAATGTGTAAAACAACCATCGAAAAAGCGGCTCAGAGTGAAGAAGGAGTCGTTTTTGC
>JAISNS010000201.1 GCA_031276105.1 Dysgonamonadaceae bacterium | reverse complement strand
ATGCCCGATTATGCCGAAGGCAATTTCCCGCCATGGTATCCGCAGCGCCTTTTTATTACCACTGTGATGATAGAAGGTGGCGTGACAAGTATTGGAGATCTCGCTTTTGCCGAGTGTAGCAGCCTTACGTCAGTCAACATTCCCGAAGGCGTAACAAGTATCGGAAAAATCGGTGTATTCCATCAACGGTATTCTTCTGCACGAACAACAGAAGCCTTCGGGCAAAATCAGTTTTCCGTACGGTAAGACCGAAAATCAGGTGTTGATAGTGAAGGGAAGCTCCGGATGGGTGCAAAAGGTAATTGTTGTAACTATTCAGATATAAAACGAAGAAATCGCAACGTTGCGGAAACGTCCTGACGGTCGCGGGAAGATAATTTCAATGACATATTTTTACGCGAAGCGGCGCGAAACAAACGCCGCTTCGCGTAACTTTTATCTTTTAGTTTTTAGCTTATCTCTTTATGACGTCCGTAAAATTGCTCCAGTCTTCCACCTTGAATGCCCTTATATCCCTGACCGATTTTCTAAACCAATCAATTTTTTTTAATGCTTCAATAGCCCGATATAGATTAGCCATATCGTTTTTTTCCGTCAAATAGACGCTTCCCTGAGTGTTATAAAAATTATATTCCCTCAGTGTTGATTTAATCTCAAAATAAGCATTATTGTATGGCTCTCCGTAATGTTTTCTGAGGTCAGCTATGCACATATCAAAAGCAATTGCAAACATGTGATTCTTTACTTTATTTTAAAATTAATCTGCAGACAAAAAAAACTCTTCTTCTCCCCAAAAGATTCTTCCTAATTTATCTTTAATTGCAATTACAATTCCTTTAAACGGATTTTTTTCGATGTCGATAACCTCACCTTCTATCCAGTCCGGTTCTCCTGTAAGACGCGGAGAAACCTTTGCTTTGTCTCCTTTTTTCATATTAATAAATTTTATTTGATTACAAAAGTAGATATTTTTTTTTCATTGAAAATAATTTCAATGACATATTTTTACGCGAAGCGGCGCTAAACAAGCGCCGCTTCGCGTAATTTTTATCTTTTATCTTTTAGTTTTTAGTTTTCAGTTTCTCTCCCCCTTCCGCGTCGAGCACGGTTAGTTGGAGGGCTTTGCCGGTTTTTTTGAGGATCATCAGCGTAGCGGTTTGAGGGCTTGGGCCACCGCCGATGATGACGGGGTAGCTGTTTCCCGCGGCGCTTCCGCGGGGGTAGTAGGCATATTGATGGGTATGGGCGTTGAGGCAGAGGTCGAAAGGAGCTTTGGCGAGGAGGTTGCCCCAGTAGTCGAGGCAGGGATTATAGTCGTCGGTCGATCCGTAGAGGGGGATATGGTGAATCAAGACACGCCGCGTGGCGTTGGCGAAGACGGGCGAGGCGAGTTCGCGACGGAGGAAGTCGGTTTGTTCGCGGCGGAGCGATTCGAAGTGGTTCAGGTTGAAATAGACCCAAGTGGAGTCGGGTTTATCTTCGCCGCAGTCGAGGAGGACAAATCGCGTGTTGCCCCACGAGAAGGCGCCGTAGGTTTTCCCGTCGGGGTAGTCGATCAGTTCGCGGAGGCGGAGGGAATAAGCTCCGCGTATCTCGTGGTTTCCGCGAAGGAAGAAGAAGGGGTGCGTTTCGGCGTGCGTCCGGTCGGCCATGGCGACGAGGAAGTTTACGGCCTCGTTTTCGTTTTGCGGGTCGTCGATGCAATCGCCGTTGAAGACGACGAAATCGTAGCGCAGGCCGTCGAGCAGTCGGGCGAGGGTATCGAGGGTTGTGCGGTTGCGGTGGAGGTCGTTGAAGATGACGGCCGTGAAACTGTCGGTATCGGCCGAAGGCGTTGTGAAATGATAGACGTCCGAAGCGACCGGATCGCCGAATGTTTTTGCATAGGCCTGATAGTGGAGTATCTCGCGCGAGTGGGCGCGGTAGTAATAGGTTTTTCCCGGCTGGAGGCCGGTCAGGCGGATTTGATGATGTTGGGTATTGCACACGACTTGCCCGTCAACGATTTGCTCGGCCTTTTGAGGATGGGCGAGCGCGGGATCGTCGCCGTATTCAATCCAACTGTGCGACGGGGCGTGGGTGAACCACGTGACGGTGACGCCGTCTTCGGCAGGGTTTTGAAGGAAAGGGCGGCTCCGGAAGAGGCGGTCGGTCGGGGTTGCGATCCGGACGTCGACCACAACGGGGCGATGGTCGGAGGCGACCGCTTCGTTGACCACTTGTCGCCGGATGACGGCCAAACGGGTCGTTTGGGTGGCATAGATATAGTCGAGACACTCGGTGGGGCGATCGGCGGGGAAGGTATTTTGCACCGGGTTGTTGAGCACGGTAAACGTTTCGCGGAGCGCGGCGTGAAGCCGCTCGTCGGGCGTAGCGTTGAGGTCGCCGGCGAGGAAGAAAGGTTTTCCGCAGGCTTCGGCTTCTTGCCGGATGAGGGCGACGGAGGCCAGCCGGTCGTCGGCGGTCAGCGAGAGATGAGTGCAGGCAACAAGGTATTGCTCAAATTCGGCGACGAGCAGCGCGCGCGCTTCTTCGCGACCGGGCAGCGGGAGTTGTTTCAGGCGGAGGGGTTTTTCGCGCGAGAGGATGCCGATGCCATATTTCCCGCCGTCGAAGTCGATGGCTGGGGCGAAGTAGGGGAACATCAGGCAGCGGTCGGCCAGTTCTTTGAGAACGTAGCGGCCTTGGCTGCGGGTCGTAGCGCTGTCCACTTCTTGGATGGCGACGATGTCTGGCGCGGCAGATCGGACGACGTCGGCCATGCGGTCGTAGTCAAGCTGCCCGTCGAGGCCGCGGCCATTACAAACGTTGTAGCTCATGATTCGGAGCGTATTCGGCTCGCGGGGCGCTATCTGCTGCGCGGCGGCGACCGGCGCGACAGCTAATAAAACGGAAAATAGAAAACGGAAAAACATATCGAAAATTTTAATTATTTGATAAATAAATTATTGTTCGTTACAACAAAGTCGTTCTCAGTTATAGAAGAGGTATCCCGAGAGGGAGTGAACCGTCAGGCTGTCGCCGTTTGCCGCGCTCCTCTTTCCGCCGATCGACTTGATGAGGAGCAGGCAGTCCTTGCCTCGAACAAGCCCTGTTTGGCTGTCCGGCGCAAAGGGGAGGTATCCCTGAGTTGTTTCTTGGGCGTCGATCAGGCGAAGCGTTTGTTCTTTCAGCGGGAGGACAAACGACCGTCGGTCGCGCTCATTTTCAAAGTAGAGGCTGTCGTTTTTGAGCAGGGCGGGCGCTGTTTTCTTATGGCGGGGCGACAGGTCTATCTCGACAAACGATGTGTAACCGGCAATCGGTTGGAAATAAATATCGTCCATCGTGATGTAAAACGAATCGTCCGAAGGCTTCACCGGCGACAGATTCAAGCCGGCCATCAGGTCGAAGCGCGAGCGGACGCCGACGTCTTCCGCAAAGAAGGGCTGCACGGCCTCGACGCCGTAGGTATCGACGAGGTACTTCAGGGTTTCGGCGACTCTCTCTTTCGTTTCATTGTCGGCATTCAGGAAAAAGTCCGAAGAACCGGCGGGCGGGAGCTTGCCGTTTTCCAACAAGCCTGCTTGCGCAAAACAGACTTCCAACCGGTGCATCAGCGCCCGCTGCGTAATCCGACTTACCCGGCAAGGGCCAACGGAAGCAAGAAATAAAATCACCGCCGGCGAAATCACAATCCATTTGATGTGTTTCGACCGCGTGACCGACAGATAAATGAATATCGCGTAAAACCATGCGTTGAGCAGCACGAGATAGCCGCGGTTGATGGTCAGTCCGTAATCGCCAATGCGCCTGAAAATTCCAATCGTCATCAGCGCCAGCAACGGCAACAACAATAATCCGAAATAACGCGACAAAAATACGGCTACTTTGTTTTCCTTCTTCCAATACAACGGATAGAGGATTAAAATCAACAGCAATCCGCTGCTTGCCAGCGTGGAAACCAAAACGGATACCCACCCGTCGGGCAACTCCCATGCGGCAATGATACGCGCCAAATATGCGTATAATATAAGAATATACAAGCCTAAAATGGGTGATAAAATATACAAACCCAATATTTTTAAGGCTTTGGGAAATGAAATATCTTCGTCGTATTTAGCCGTTTTACCGGGAATATTCGCCAAAAAATAAACCGGCGAAAATAAAATGAAACAGATTATCAACAAATTCCCATAAAATTCTTCTTCAACATTAACGTCAAACAAACTGTCGATGGAATAAACGGCTAAACACAATCCGGCAAATAGAAAAATGCCAAACAGAAAAGCAAGGCATCCGTAAAAAATCGTTTTTATCGAAAATGCCCAAAATGCGGTATCCCGATTTTTCTTCAAAAAGGAAATGAAAAAGATAGCCGGAATAAAAGCAATTCCTCCAAGGCCAATTTGCAAAAAATGATCAAAGTGAAGATGGTCTTCCGGCGGCAGAAAAAAACAATAAACTCCCAACAGCAAAACCGAACCGAGGATTATTCCGTATTTCCACAGCCAATTCTTCTGATTTTCCGTTCCTAAAGTGGCAACCAAACTGATGAAAGTTCCAACGATGAAGAAAACCCACCACGGGTACGGAATAATCGGGCCGATGTCGTTGATTTCCACAAACATCAATCCTGCGATACCCGCAATCATCAAAAGGACAACGGGAAAGCGTCGGATGAGCAACTGTAATTTTTTGTTTACTAAGGCAAGTGAAAGGAGTTTCATATTTTTTGAATTATATTTTTATCCCCGAAAAGCTCATGAAGCCCAAACCCATCAGAGCCGTAATGATAAACGCAATGCCCAGTCCTTTCAGCGGCTTCGGGACGTCGGAGTACTGCAATTTTTCGCGAATCGCCGCCATGCCCGTAATGGCCAGCAGCCAGCCGACGCCCGACCCCAACCCGTAAACCGTTGCGATGCCCACGTTGGGAAAGTCTTTTTGCTGCATAAAAAGGCAGGCGCCCAGAATGGCGCAGTTGACGGCAATCAGCGGAAGAAAAATGCCCAGCGAATTGTAAAGGGCAGGCAGAAAGCGCTCAATAATCATTTCCAACAGTTGAACAAACGACGCAACAACAGCGATGAAAATGATGAAACTCAGGAAACTCAAATCCACCGTTGCAAACGAAGCCCCCAGCCAACTCAACGCACCTTGTTTCAGGACATAGTTTTCCAACAAATAATTAATCGGCAGGGTGATGAAGAGGACAAACGTCACGGCGATTCCCAGACCGAAAGCGGTTTTCACGTTCTTGGAAATGGCCAAGAAAGAACACATGCCCAAAAAATAAGCGAAGAGCATGTTTTCCATGAAAACCGAGCGGGTGAATGTACTTAAATATTCTTGCATGAATGAATCGTAAATTATGAACTATAAACTATGAACTATGTTATTCCCGTTCCTGTAGATTTTTATCTTTGGCGCGCTGTATCCAGATGATGCAGGCGACGACGATCAGCGCCATCGGCGGCAGAATCATCAGGCCGTTGTTGAGATAGCCGGCGTCGTAGGCGGCTTGCGGGATTACGCGGTAATTGAGCAGCGTTCCCGACCCCAACAGTTCGCGGAAGAAGCCGACAATCACAAGGATAATTCCGTATCCCAAGCCGTTGCCGATTCCGTCCAGAAACGAAGGCCAAGGTTTGTTGCCCAAGGCGAAAGCTTCCAATCGCCCCATGACGATGCAGTTGGTAATAATCAGTCCCACAAAGACCGATAATTGTTTGCTCACATCGTAGGCAAACGCTTTCAATACCTCGTTGATAATCGTTACCAAAGCGGCTACCACCACCAACTGTACAATGATTCGGATGCGGCTCGGAATGGAACGACGCATCAGCGAAATAATCAGGTTGGAAAAGGCGACGACTGCCACCACCGAAATAGCCATGATGATGCTCGGCTCTAATTTACTCGTCACGGCGAGCGCCGAACAGATGCCCAGCATCTGCACCGTCACCGGATTGTTTTTGCTCAACGGATTGAACAGAATGATTTTGTTTTTTTCTTTCATTGCTTGTTTATTTGTTTGGAGAGTGACAAGTGACGAGTGACAAGTGCGCGAAGCGTGTCTTATTCACTCGTCACTCGCGAAGCGTCACTTGTCACTTGTCACTTGTCACTCTCCGACTTGTCACTATTCCTAAGGAATCGTTCATAGGCGCCGATGCTTGCTTTCAGCATAGCGTCTACGCCTTGGCTGGTGATTGTTCCGCCCGAAATGCCGTCCACATAATCCTGTCCTTGCGCCGCTTTGCCGGCTTTGACGATGGCGATGGAGGTGAATTGGCCTTCGGGGTTGAA
>JAISNS010000127.1 GCA_031276105.1 Dysgonamonadaceae bacterium | reverse complement strand
TTCGTTGCTTTCCGTCAGAGAATGACAGTCGTCTATAATCACTTTTACCTTGTGGTTGCCGGTAGAAAAATCTTTCGAATAAGTGTTTGTTGTTGTAATGCCCTGGTATTCGTAATCGCCGTTGTTCTCGCTTACGTACCAGCGATACGTTTTGGCTCCGGGCAGAGAAGCCGTAAAATTGACGACGTCGTCTCCGAATGCAAAGGACGCGTTTGAGGAAGTCAGAGGCTTGCCCTGCGCCTCGACGAAATTGGCTGCAATCCGCTCCCAATAATCCCCGTTCCAGGTGTGAATGCCGATGCAGGTGTTTTCATTTGTGTTGTAAATCAAAGCGCCTTTCATCCCGTTTTTCAAGGCAGCGTCCTGGCCGCTCACCTTCGGAAACGAAGAGGGAATCTCCGACAAATCGGTAAGCGCTACGTTCGAGAGGATTAATCCGCCTTTGTTTGTGCTGTTCAAATCCAAAATAGCGCCGGGAACAGGCGGCGTGAGGCCGCCAAACGTTACTTGTGCGCGTAAGTTAGCGCTCAAAGCAAATGCTAACGATAATAATACTAAAATCTTTTTTCTCATTGTAATTGTGTTTAATTTATAAATTATTAATACTTAATTCGTTTCTATTCTTGTCATTGCGGGCTTGACCCGCAATCTCCTGATTAAATGCACTGCGCCTTTCAGGGGATCCCGCGTCAAGCGCGGGATGACAGGGGCGTTGCAACCCCAGACGCTCGTCTGGATCCGATCCAGATACGCGTCTGGATCCGATCCAGACGAGCGTCTGGCTCCGACCCAGACGCTCGTCTGGCTCCGACCCAGATGCACGTCCGGCTCCGACCCAGATGCACGTCCGGAGCGGTCGTCGATACAACACGGCAGGAAAAAGGTACAAGGTACAGGGTATGCGGCTTTGCCGCTCCTGCACCTTGTACCCTTTTCCTTGTACCTTTTACCTTTAGCCTTGAACCTGCTGTGTGTGTGTGTGTGTGTGTGTGTGTGTGTGTGTGTGTGTACTCATAATTCCGTTAACTTCCAAGCGTTGGAAGTTAAGAATACATAATAAACTGTAAATTTCGGAAGCTGCCATATTTATTGTCATTTTTCAAAAACCGCTGCAAATGTAATGGATTTAATCGAATCATGCAAATAAAAAACAATATTTTTAAAATGAATGACACACAGATAGTTTGGCAGGTAGAGACGCGATTAATTCGCCTCTACGTAGAAGGGCGCGACATTCGGCGCCTCAAAAAAAAGATTGAGCCGATTTCGATTTATAGAGTAAAATGATGGAAAAAACATTACCTTTGTAGCCGAAAAAATAAGATGTTATTTCGGATGATTAACCGAGTTATTATTCGTATAAAAGTTCTTCAAATAGTCTATGCTTATTATTTGAAAAACGGAGATGAACCGGATCGAACCGGTAATAGTTTTATAAGCGCTGAAAATGAGTTGCTTCGCAGTTTGCAACATGCTTATGATTTATATCATTACCTTTTGCTGCTCATTGTTTTGTTGACGGATGCGGAACAAAAAAGGGTGGATTTACTCAAACATAAACTTCTGCCTACCCGGGAGGAACTTAATCCCAATAAACGTTTAGCAAACAACCGCTTGGCGGAACAACTCCGGGTAAATAAAACACTTCAAAAATTTATTAATTCTCACGGTACTTTGTGGAATAATGAGAATCCGAATTTTATAAAAAATGTGTTGACTAAAATCATTTCATCCGATATATATGAAGAATACTTGGAGTCGGAAGACACGTATGAGTCGGATAAGGATTTTTGGCGTAAACTATTCAAAAGCATCCTGTTGGATGATGATGAACTCCGGGAAATCGCGATTGACAACAGCATTTATGTGGACGACGATGTGGACGTGGTTGCTACGTTTGTCGTGAAGACAATCAAACGGTTTGAACCGGAAAACGGCGCTAATCAGGAATTACTTCCCATGTTCAAGAACGATGAAGATTATCGCTACGCCATTCATCTGCTACACCGGACAATAGTGGAAGAAAACGAAAGCGCGGAACGGATCAATAAACAAATAAAGAACTGGGAATTAGACCGTATTGCTTCTATTGATTTGTATATCATGCAAATTGCTTTGGCGGAGTTGAGAAATTTTCCTACCATTCCAATCAATGTAACCTTGAACGAATACATTGATTTAGCCCGTTATTACAGCACCCCTAAAAGCGCTCATTTCATTAATGGAATTTTGGATGCAATTGTTAATGAATTAAAAAGTGAAGGATTATTGTTTAAGAATTAAGATTAATCCGTATATTTGCCTGAAAATTTTAAAATTAAGATAAGATAATGAATTTATTAAGTATTCTATTAGACACCCCACCTCAAGGAGGCATGGGAGGCATGAGCGGCATACTCATGATTGTTCTTTTATTCGTGATTATGTATTTTTTCATGATTCGCCCACAACAGAAAAAGCAGAAAGACATTCAAAAAATGCGCGAAGCATTGAAAGCCGGCGACCGTATCGTAACAGCCGGCGGAATTTATGGCAAAATCAAGGAGGTGAACGACACGAATTTCATCGTAGAAATAGCTGAAAATATAAGAGTTAAAGTTGACAAAGCTTCTGTTTTCGCTTCTACTAATGAATCTCAATCTAAATAAAGAGAATCTCAAAAATAAAACCAAGGTATTTTTTCGAAGTGAAAAATGGAAAAATCTCTTGGTTTTTTTTAGCTTTGCCGTTTTAGCGTTTGCTTTTTGGCTCTTGAGATACTATCAGCAGAAATTTGAACTTGAATTATCTATTCCTGTTCATTATAAACAGGTTCCGCCTGAATTTATTTTGAGTGATTCGCTTCCCGAAGCGATTAACGTGAAAATACAGGACAAAGGAACGGTTTTGTTGAATTATTTTTTTAGTAAAAATTGGGAAACTGTTGACATCAATTTGAAAAATATTTCCCTTCAACAGACGCCTTATGTAATACAACGCAATATGCTCATCAGTAAGCTATACGAACATTTATCGCCAACAACTCAACTGATTTCTTTTTATCCGGAAACCATTACTATTCACTATTATCCGCTTAAAATGAAAAAGCTTCCGGTGATTTTAACGGGAACCGTTACGCCGGCGCCGGGTTATATTTTTGTTGATAGCGCCACGATAAATCCATCCGTTGTAACTGTTTACGGGAATGAGCAAGCGCTTGATACCTTGCAGGTAATCCGGACGGAGCCGGTAAGCAAAACAAACATCAATAAACGGACGGATATTTCCCTGAATTTGCAAATGCCGCATAACGTTCATACATCGACAGATAAAGTTAAACTGACGATGAATGTCGAAGCCTACACGGAAAAATCCTTCGAACTTCCGGTGGTTTCCAATAATCTCCCGGAAAATCTGTATGTGCGTTTTTTCCCTTCTACGGTAACGCTTATTTGCCGGGTACCATTAAGTAAATATACTCAACTTACTGAAAAAGAGTTGGAAGTAAGCGTCGATTATAATGAATTGAAGCAAAATAAAAATACAACGCTTCCGCTTAAACTTAGTAAAAAACCCAAAGCATTGATTAATTACCGGCTTGTCCCGGATCGGGTGGAATACCTCATCGAACAAAAAGGAAATTTATGAGGCAAAAAGCAAAGGACATTGTTTTTAGTTTTAAATTATGCTAATCGTTGGATTGACAGGTGGAATAGGAAGTGGTAAATCGGTTGTTGCCGGATTATTCGAAACGTTGGGTTTTCCGGTATATGATTCCGACCGGGAAGCCAAACGGATTACCGCAACTTCGCCGGTGATACGTAACCGTTTATCAGAGCGATTTGGCCCGGAAATATACAGCGAAAACACGTTAAATAAAATTTTATTGTCTTCTTTGCTGTTTGGTAATGAGAAAAATCTTAAATTTGCAAATTCTGTCATACATCCGGAGGTGATGAAGGATTTTTTGCAGTGGACAGAGCAACATCAGGGTTGTAGATTAACGATTGTGGAGTCGGCGATTTTATTTGAATCCGGTTTTGACAAACGGGTGGATATAAAAATCAGCGTTTCTGCGCCCTTGGAACTGAGAATTGAACGAGTGCAAAGGAGAGACGGAGCAACGAAAGAAGCTGTTTTAGCAAGGATTAGTAATCAAATGGCGGAAGAAGAACGAAACGGGAAATCGGATTATATCATAATCAACGATAATTGCCGGGCAATTTTGCCGCAAGTTGAAAAGATTTTAAACGAATTAGCTTGTTAGAATCTTATTTTTATTGAATATTTGTATTGTTTTTTAATTAAATAATTATGTTAAAAGAGATTTTGTCAATTTCAGGTAAATCAGGACTTTATAAATTAGTGTCCAAAGGAAAAAACATGTTTATTGTCGAATCGTTAATCGATCGAAAAAGGATGCCGGTCTATATGAGCAACAAGATGGTATCGTTGAGCGATATATCTATTTATGCGGACGAAGAAGAAGTCCCTTTAGCAAAAGTTTTAACGAAAATTAAAGAAAAAGAAAACGGAAAAGAAATAGCGTATAATCCGTCAACGATTCAGCCGGATGAACTGCGTTCTTATTTAGAAACTATCCTCCCTGATTTTGACAGGGAACGGGTATATCCTTCCGATATAAAAAAGGTGATTTCGTGGTATAATTTATTAATTAAAAACGGATTAGTCGATTTTGAATCCGGCGAAGATTCCACAGGCAAAGTTGAAAAAAGCGATGAAAACGAGGGTGCTGCCGATGGCGGAGAATGATTATTTTATTTTATAAGCTATATATATGAGTGAACTTGAATTTGATTATGACGAAGAAGCGGCGGTAAAATTTATACGGAATTACCTTCCGCAAGAATTAAAAGATCGCTTTTCCGATGATGATATCTATTATTTATTGGATGTTATCTGCGATTTTTATGACGAAAACGACTACCTGGATGAAGAGGACGAAGAAAAAGAAGAAAAAGAATTGATTCGTTTCATTATCCGGCAGGCTCAAAAGGATGGGATAGGCGAATACACCGAAGAAGAAATCTTGCTGTTTTTGAAAGCCGAAGACGCCTATTCCGATACATTGGATTTTTTTGAATAACAGCTTAATTGTATGAGATTTAGTAATAGTATATATTTTTATTAACAATTTTAAAAACAAAAAAAAATGAAGAAAAGTAATTTATTTACAAGTTTATTATTGTGTGTAGCCCTCGTCCTTTCCGGATGTAATGCAAGTAATACTGCAAAGGGTACAGGGATTGGCGCAGGCGCCGGAGCTGCATTAGGCGCCGGTATCGGCGCGTTGTTGAATGGCGGTAAAGGCGCAGCTTGGGGCGCAGGTATCGGTGCGGTTGTCGGCGGAGGCGCAGGCGCTTTGATCGGCAAAAAAATGGACAAGCAAAAGAAAGAACTGGAACAGATTAACGGCGCTCAGGTCGAAACCGTTAACAACGGCGAAGCTATCCGTGTCGTCTTTGACTCCGGTATTCTTTTTGCATCGGGAAAGAGCGATTTGAATGCGACTTCTAAAAACGCTTTGGTTCAATTTGCTAATTCTTTGAAAACAAATCCGGATACGAATGTTGAAATTTACGGTCACACCGACAGTAATGGCGGCGATAAAGTGAACATCCCTTTATCGCAAAAAAGAGCGGATGCGGTTAAAACTTTCTTGGCAAGCCAGAGCGTTAGCTCTTTGCGGCTGGCAACTGCCGGCTTGGGTTCTTCCCAACCGGTGGCTACGGAAGATGCAAAAGGCGTTCAGGCATTAAATCGCCGGGTGGAAATTTTTATCCTTCCGAATGAAAAAATGCGCGCCGAAGCGGAAGCCGGAACATTGAAGTAATTAAATCTGAATGTGTATAATAGGTTGACGGAAGTCTCCATGTATCAGACAACGGAGACTTCCTTTTGAACGGCGCTCCGGCGCCGTTCTTTTTGGTGCGCGATTTGTACCATTTATTAATAAAATTAGATTTTATAAAAAGAATAATAAATGCAGTAGTATTTCGTTTTTAAAGTTAAGTTGTAAACAATATAATCTAAGTATTTGTTTCAAAAAAAATCACTGTCAGAAGAATATGAATATTACTTTACAGCAATCATTTTCCATTAGTGAAACAGAAACGGGACTAAAAGGCTTGGATAATATATATCCAAGCAGCCACTCAATAGCTATAAAGAACAGACTGTTTATCATTTGTAATGGAGACTCCGACCAATCGTTGAAAGCCGGACAGATTGTTTGCGACGCTATTCAAACCTATTTTCATTCGTTTTTGGATAATAAACAAGATATTACACCTGCATTTATAGAGAAATCCATTCGTTTCGGCGAAATTTCTCTTGATGAATACCAGCGAGAACATTCCGGAATGAACAATATTGCTACTACGCTTTGTCTATTTTATTTTGCTTCCGATTGCGTGTATTTTTCCCAGACAGGATCAAGTTATATTTGTCAAATCCGGAATAATCAGGTTATTTACAAATCAATTGATTCCTCCTTACACCGGAAAATCAGTGGAATCACCCGGCCGGTTGAAGTGAATATTGTCAGATTAAAAGATGTGCAGGCAAAAGATCAATTTTTCATTTATGCGGGAGAATTATCCGCTTTCCCTGACGATAGTTTAATCTGCGGGATTCTTTCGGAAAATACATCGCGAGAAGTTAAGTTGTCCAAGATCAAAGAAATTTACCTCAACAAGACGAACCGTTGTTTCTCTGCCCATTTGATTCCAATCCGGAATACAGGCCATACTTCCCGGTTGAAGCAGCGGTTAAATTCATTTCTTTATTTTGCCTGTTCTCTGTTTTTTCCCATATAGCCTATGAATAAAGTCCAATCCATACAGAATATTGTCGATAAATTAACTAAAAATCACAACGACAATTACCCGAATATTCCCATTCATAAACGAAGAATTCCTTCTTCCGATTGTTTGAGTAAAATAGTGGATATAATTCGTTCCATTATTTTTCCGGGCTATTACGGCAGTTCGATGGTAAATGCCGATTCGTTGTTTTTCCATACGGGCGTAAATCTCGAAAATTTATCGGCGTTTCTTTCCCAGCAAATATTCGACGCATTGCTGTTTTTCGATGCCAAAGAAAGGAATACGATCAAGGTAAGGGAACAATCGCAGGAATTGGCTTTTCAGTTCCTCGAACAATTGCCGGCGATCAAATGCCGGCTTTCTACCGATGTAAAAGCGATATTCAATTCGGATCCGGCGGCCAAAAGTTTCGGCGAAATCATTTTTTGCTATCCGGCTGTTAAAGCCATATTGAATTACCGCATCGCTCACGAATTATACATCCTGAATATTCCCTTAATTCCGAGGATAATTACGGAATTAGCTCATTTGGAAACGGGAATAGATATTCATCCGGGAGCGCAAATCGGCGAATATTTCAGCATGGACCACGGTACGGGCGTGGTAATCGGCCAAACGTCTATCATCGGAAAGCATGTAACGCTTTACCAAGGAGTTACTTTGGGCGCCAAAAGTTTTACCCTGAACGAGGACGGGCATCCGATCGACATTCCCCGGCACCCTATCCTTGAAGATCATGTGACGGTTTATTCCAATTCGTCTATCCTCGGAAGAGTTACCATCGGAGCGGGTACTATCATCGGCGGAAATGTTTGGTTGACAAACAGCGTTCCGCCTAATTCCCGGATTTTACAAACGAAAGCTATCGAACAGGATCTGACCTACGGAGCAGGCATCTGATTCCAGATCGTTATGCCTTACAAAATCGGCTTTTATCCGGTTAAACATGTCATCTAAAGAAATATCTGCCGTTACATTTCAGCCGGTAAAAAGCGTAGAAATCGCCCGCAGTCGCC
>JAISNS010000088.1 GCA_031276105.1 Dysgonamonadaceae bacterium | reverse complement strand
TTGCACTTCTACCCGTTTTTTTATTTCATATTTAGTTCTTATCTTTGCTGAAACTATTTTATAAAGAATACGCTACTGTATGAAACAAGTCATTGCTACTTCCAACGCTCCGGCAGCTATCGGCCCTTATTCTCAGGCCGTTAAAGCCGGAAATTTTGTTTTTTTATCCGGTCAGTTAGGAATTAATCCCGAAACGGGCGAATTCGTTTCCGCTTCGGTAGCCGGTCAAACCGGTCAGATTTTCAGCAACATAAAAGCCGTGTTGGCCGAAGCCGGACTCACGTTAGACCATGTTGTCAAAACAATGGTTTTTCTTGCCGACATTGCCGCTTTCGCCGAGATGAACGAAGTCTATGCCCGGCATTTCAACGAACCTTATCCGGCGCGTTCGGCCTTTGCCGTCAAAACGTTACCGAAAAATGCTTTAGTGGAAATTGAAGTAATTGCAGCAATAGATTAATGGAAGATTTCCTTCAACAACTCAACGATAGCCAACGCGATGCTGTCCTTTACAACGAAGGCCCGAGCTTAGTTATTGCCGGCGCCGGCGCCGGAAAAACTCGCGTACTGACCTACAAAATTGCTTACTTGCTGAAAAACGGAATTTCTCCGTACAACATATTGGCCTTGACTTTCACGAATAAAGCCGCCAGAGAAATGAAATCCCGCATTGCCGCAATTGTGGACGAAAATATCGCACGCCGCTTGTGGATGGGTACGTTTCATTCTATTTTTTCGGGAATCTTGCGGCGGGAAGCGGAAAATTTTGGCTTTCGCCCGGACTTTACTATCTATGATTCGCAAGATTCCAGGAATCTTATTAAAGCGATAATCAAAGAAAAAGGACTGGACGATAAAATATACAGACCACCCGCCGTTCAATCGCGTATTTCGTTGGTTAAAAATACATTGATTACTCCGGAAAAATACGAAAAAGACCGGGAACTGATTGCCGACGATCATTTTCACAAAAAGGAAAGAACGCATGAAATTTATTCCGCTTACTGGAATCGTTGCCGGACTGCCGGCGTTATGGATTTCGACGACTTGCTGCTGTACACCTGTTTGCTTTTCAAAGGAAAACCCGAAATACTCGAACGTTACCGGAATCAATTCCGCTTTATTCTCGTCGACGAATATCAGGATACCAATTCGGTTCAGCACGAAATTGTTCGGCAATTAGCGGCCGATCATCACCGGATATGCGTGGTCGGCGACGACGCTCAGAGCATTTATTCGTTCCGTGGAGCCAATATCGGAAACATCCTCAATTTCAGGAACGTTTATCCCGAAAGCAAATTATTCAAGTTGGAACAGAATTACCGTTCTACTCAAACGATTGTCGATGCAGCCAACTCGCTGATTGAAAAAAACAAAGAACAAATTCCCAAAACAATTTTTTCGAAAAACGACGCAGGCGAAAAAATCCGAATTCTCAGCGCTTATTCCGACTACGAAGAAGGATATAACGTGGCAAACCGGATTGCCGAAATGCGGATGCTTCACCGATACGATTACAACGATTTTGTTATATTGTACCGTACCAATGCGCAAAGCCGCATTTTTGAAGAAGCTTTGCGAAAAATCAATATCCCTTACCGTATCTATGGCGGCCTGTCTTTTTACCAGCGCAAAGAAGTAAAAGATGTGATCGCTTATATGCGATTGATTGCCAATCCCAACGACGAGGAAGCCCTTAAGCGGGTTATCAATTATCCGACTCGCGGAATCGGTGAAACAACATTGGCTAAAATCATCGGAGCGGCTGCGCTTCAAGAAGTCAGCCTTTGGGAAGTCCTCTCTAACCCGTTGGGTTATAATCTGAATATCAGCAGTGGAACAGCCAAAAAACTGGAAACGTTCCAATCGTTAATCAACCGATTTATAGAAATTAATGCTTCGCAAAACGCCTGCGAACTGGGCCGTGAAATTGTACGGAAAACCGGTTTAATCAGTGAACTGTATGCCGACCGGACGCCCGAAGGCTTGAGTTGTGTCCAAAACGTAGAAGAATTGGTCAACAGCCTGTACGAATTTGTTACAAGCCGACTGGAAGAAGGGCGATCGGACGTTAAATTGGGCGACTTCTTAGCCGAAATTTCCCTGTTGACCGATCAGGATACGGACAAAAACGAACAGGTCAGCCGTGTAACAATGATGACGATTCATGCGGCGAAAGGATTGGAATTCAAAAATGTATTTGTTGTCGGACTGGAAGAAAATTTATTTCCCTCCGAATTAAGGAGAAACAATCCCAAAGAAATTGAAGAAGAGCGCCGCCTGTTTTATGTAGCGATTACCCGGGCCGAAAAAAATGTTATCCTGAGTTATGCCAAAAACCGTTTTCGTAACGGTCAGCCGCAGATGTGTTCGCCCAGCCGGTTTATCAGGGATATCAACCCCGACTATTTGCATTTGCCCGGCAGTCCGGCTTTTGAATCAACGAACAATCGCGTTTCATCCCATTTTCCGAAGGAAACAGCCCGCACGTTTCATACGAATCCGCAAAAATTCCGGCAAATCAAAGACGAACCGGATGCAAAACAAACACAAACCGTGGGCGATTTGTCGGTGGGCAATACCATACGGCACGAACGCTTCGGACGGGGGAAAATCGTTGAGTTGACGGGCGAAAGTGAAAATGCCAAAGCAAGCGTTGTATTTGAAAGCTTTGGGAAAAAACAATTGCTGCTGAAATTCGCTAAATTTGAAATAATAGAATAAAATTCCACCCGATGATCGATTTCTCCCCAATCGCTACGCCTGCTTACGTTATCGAAGAATCTCGCCTTCGCAAAAATCTGTCGCTCATTCAATCGGTTAAGGAACGTGCCGGTATTCATATTATCTTAGCATTCAAAGCGTTTGCTTTATGGAAAATGTTCCCCCTTATCAGGGAATACATTCCCTGTTCCACAGCGAGTTCCCCGTGGGAAGCGCAATTGGCCGGAGAAAAAATGGGCAGCAAGGCTCACACCTATTCGCCGGCTTACACGGAAAAAGATTTTCCTGTCATCAAGGCTTACAGTTCGCATATTACGTTCAATTCGCTTGCGCAATTTCACCGTTTTTACAGAGACACGCTGGACAATCCGGATCGGATTTCCTGCGGATTGCGCATCAATCCCGAATATTCGGAAGTAAGTACCGACCTGTACAATCCGGCGGCTCCCGGTTCGCGCTTGGGAATTATCAGGGAAGAATTAGGCGATCGTTTGCCCGAAGGCGTTGAAGGTCTGCATTTTCACACGCTTTGCGAATCGTCTTCTTACGCTTTGGAAAATACATTGAAGCAAGTAGAAGCCAAGTTCGGCGATTTACTCCCTCAAATTCAATGGTTAAACATGGGCGGCGGCCATCTGATGACACGCAGCGACTACGACGTGGCGCACTTGATTCGCCTTTTGCAAAACTTCAAAAAAAAATACCCTCACCTGGAAATTATCATGGAACCCGGCGCCGCTTTTGTCTGGCAAACCGGCGTTTTAGTTTCCTCCGTAGTCGATATAGTT